>CAXBOL010000341.1:0-5760 GCA_963977295.1 uncultured Opitutaceae bacterium | reverse complement strand
ACTACGTTCCAACAACTTGGATATCTCACTTTGCTTCAAAGTGGGACAGCTTTGGCGCTTCCCCGGACCTCTGACCGTGCGTTTCGGACGATGAGATGAAAGTGTTATCCTTTGAGTTCCAACTCGTAGAAAGAATCAGCTCAAAACTGATAGCTTTATCACGTTAGCCGGCACGGGGTGACAAACCTTGATGGTGCGGTGTCCCCATCCCCTGACTTCCCCTCCCTTTTTTTCATAATATGAGCTCACCTACCCAATATAAATTTTCGTTTGGTCCTTGGAACATCAGCGAAGGGGCCGATCCGTTTGGCCCGATGGTTCGTTCCGTGTTTCCCCATGAAGACAAGTTCGCGCTGTATAAGCCGAATGGCTTCGATGCGGTACAGTTCCACGATGATGATGTCGTGCCTAATATTGAGAGCCTCACTGCCAGCCAAATCACCCGGAAGGCGGAATCTGTGGCCACGATGCTGCAGAATCAGGGGCTCGTGGCCGAGTTCGTGGCTCCGCGCATGTGGTTCGCCCCCGAAACGGTGGATGGCTGTTACACCTCCAACAGCGCGAGTGACCGCCAGATCGCCCTGGACCGCACCAAGCGCTCGGTGGACATCGCTCGCACGGTGGGCGCCAAATCCATCGTATTCTGGTATGCCCGGGAAGGCACTTACATCCGGGAAGCCAAGGACGCCAAGCTGGCCTACGAACGGATTCTGGGGGTGATCGATGAGACCCTCGCTTATGATCCCGAGATCGAAATTTGGATCGAACCCAAACCCAATGAGCCGACCGACATGGCCTATGTGCCGACGACCGGTCACGCCGTGGCGCTGGCCTATGCCTCGCGCGACGCCAAACGGGTCAAAGTCGTGATCGAAAGCGCGCATGCGATGCTGGCGGGACTGGATGCGAGCGACGAAATGGCGTTTGCCCTGGCCCACGGAAAACTGGGCAGCGTGCACCTCAACGATCAGAACGGGCTCAAATACGATCAGGACAAGAATTTTGGCAGTGCCAATCTGCGGTCGGCCTTCAACCAGGTCATGGTGTTGGATGATAATGGATACGGTCGCAACGGCGAGTTCATCGGCCTCGACGTCAAGGCGATGCGCACCCAGCCCGGTTGCCCGGTGCTCGACCACCTCGTCAACACCCGGGAAATGTTCGAACACCTGTTGCAGAAGGTGCGCACCTACGACCGCGCCCTGGTGAATGCATTCCGGGAAAAGCGGGATCATGAAGGCCTCGAACGCTACACCCTCCGCCACTTGATGGGAATCAGCTGACTTTCACTTACACTGCCGCCGGGGAAGGAGGACCCGGCGGCTAGAATTCAACCCCTCGTATCATGTCCAGACCCGTTACTCTTTTCACCGGCCAATGGGCCGATCTGCCTCTCGAAAAACTCCATGGGGTCCGCCAAGGCGATCAAAGCCAAGTGGGAACTGCTCGCCGACCACGGCCTGACTTGTTTCTCCGTCTCCAACCACCTCGTCGGTCAAGCCATCTGCGACAACATCGACGACCGGCATCGTGCGATCCTCTCGCCGGCGGTTTGGGGCGATGGCAGCCCCGAAGGCGTGCGACGTCGCGCCGCCCGGCAGTTGATCAAGACCGCGCGGGTCGCCCGCAAATTTTTCGACGCCAAACCCGGGGGCACCCCGGGGGCCGCGTTCACCGTCAATGGCTTCACCGGCTCCTCCATCTGGCACTCACTCTACGCGTTCCCGCCGACGTCGATGGAATACTGGCAGGCCGGCTTCACCGATTTTGCCTCACGCTTCGGTCCCATCATGAACGCCTTCGACAAGTTGAATGTGAACTTCGGCCTCGAGGTGCATCCGACGGAAATCGCGTTCGATATCGCCTCCGCCCGCCAGGCGCTGGACGCGATCAAGAACCATCCGCGTTTTGGCTTCAATTACGACCCCTCCCACCTGGGGTATCAGGGCGTGGACTACGTGAAATTCATCCGCGAATTCGGCAGCCGCATCTACCACGTGCACATGAAGGACGTGTGGTGGGAACACGGCAACGGTGACGTCGGAGTCTTCGGCGGCCACACCGGATTCGGCGATGCCCGCCGTTACTGGGACTTCCGGTCGGTCGGCCGGGGCGACATCAACTTCGAGGAAATCATCGTGGCTCTCAACGACGTCGGTTACGGCGGTCCGCTCTCGATTGAATGGGAGGACATTCGGATGGATCGTGTGCAAGGCGCCACGGAGTCCGCCGACTTTACCCGACAGATCGATTTTTCGCCCAGTGGAGTGGCCTTTGATGCCGCGTTCGATAAGGATAATCAATGAACCTTCCCCGCCAGACCTCCGCGTGGTAGCCCCCTATGGGTATGAGGATCCTCCGACTCCGGCTTGCTTCGCCCGTGGTTTGCGCGGCGGCCCCGGGGACCACCCGCGCGGAGTGGCGAAGGGGAAAACTGCTTTGATCGATCCGTTATCAGATTTAACTTTGTTCATGACTCGTCGCACCCGCTTGATTTTTCGATTCTTTTTGGTCTCCGTCCTGGTCGGGGGACTTCTCTCCCGCCTCGCGGGACAGTCGGGCCCTGGGGATCGTCCAAATATCCTGTTCATTTACACGGATGATCAAAGCCACCACACTTTGTCCTCCTACCTGCAGGAAGGGGCGCCGTCGTGGGTAAAGACGCCCAACATCGATCGGCTGGCGCAAGAAGGGGTCCGTTTTTCCATGGCTTACGGTGCCTCCTGGTGCGCCCCCAGCCGGGCGATCGTGCTCACCGGTCAACAACCACACGCCATTCAGGGCGTGGATCTCAACCGTGATCCCCATTCGGCTCGCCCGTGGGCGACGATGACCGATGGTTGGGATCCTCAGGTCGCGCAAATGTGGCCGCGGGAGTTGCGCCGCGCGGGTTATGAAACCGCGATGATTGGCAAATGGCATGTGGGCCAGAACGCCGGCCACGGCGACCTGTGGGATCACTCGGTCGTGTGGGATCAAAATACTCCGCAGGGCGACTGGTATAACAATCAATCGCTCAGCATCGACGGGGCTCCGGCGGCGGTCGTGCCCGGGTATTCCACCTTTGTCTACACCGACTTCGCACAGGATTACATTCGGCGGGAGCACGACAAGCCGTGGTTGATGTGGTTGTGTTACAATGCGCCGCATCTACCCAACACGGTGCATCCCGATACGAAGGATGACTATCAGGGCGTGGAGGTGGCAATTCCGGAGGACTGGTATGGCCCGCGCGCGGGCAAGCCGACCTACATGCGGACGCTGACCATGCTCGATCCGGATCTGGAGGGACGTCCCCGCTACGGTCCCCGGGCCACGCGATTGGAAGACCTGATTGTCGGTTACCATCGTCTGGTGATCAGCCTCGACGAGGCGGTCGGTCGTCTGCTGGACACGTTGGAGGAGACCGGTCAGCTCGACAATACCGTCATCGTGTTCACCTCCGATCAGGGATTCGCCTGGGGGGAACGGGGTTATGTCTGGAAAGTCGGGCCCTACGATGCCTGCCTGCGCATGCCCTTGATCGTGCGTTATCCGAAGGACGCCCGGGCGGGCGGCGTGGTGCGCAGCCCGGTGAGCATCATCGATGTGGTGCCGACCATACTGAGTTACACCGGGGTGGACGTGGATTGGCCGCTGCACGGCCGCAACCTGCGTCCGTCGTTGCGGGTTCCGGAGGCCGGGGTTCCGGGCCGGGTGTTGACCGAGCATTTTCTGTCCGCCTTTGGCGACCAGATTCAGACTGCGGTGACGGACGAGGACAATTTTACCCGCACCATCCCCTGGTGGCTGTCGGTGGTCGAAGGCGACCTCAAATACATCCGATCGCTGGTGCCCGACGAAATCGAGGAACTCTACGATCTGGCAAACGATCCGAACGAACAACACAATCTGGCTTTGGCGTCCGCCCATCGGGCCGATCTGCTCCGTCTGCGGGCGGCCTTGATCGAGGAACTCGAAGCCACCGACGCCCATTTTATTCCGACCCTGCCCGCGCCGCGGGAGGTCACCCTTCACTGACCCAAAATACGCACTGTCTCCGCCATGAGCCTATTTTCTCAATTTCGTTTTTCTCTCGTATCGTTTCGCCAACGTGCGGTCCATCTGCTGGCCGGATTGATGGTGCTGACCGAGTTCAGTGCGACGGTCTCGGCGCAGGGCATCGTGCCGGACGGTCGGCCGCGGGTGCGTCCGCCCTCGGCCCTGAGTGGCTGGGCCGATTGGGAGGCGGGAGAGAAGCTGCTGGAGCGTATCGATATTCCGGATGCGCCGATTCTGTCTCCCGCACAGGCCAAGGACACCTTCACGCTCGCCCCCGGTTACCGCATTGAACTCGTTGCCCATGAGCCGAACGTGCAAATGCCGATCTTCTTTGAGTTCGACCCCGAGGGGCGGATCTGGGTGGTCGAATACCAGGGATACATGCGCGACCTGCAGGGCACCGACGAAGGCGCTCCCATTTGTCGCGTCGTGGTGTTGGAGGACAAGGATCATGACGGCTTCGCCGAAACCAGCACGGTGTTTCAGGATGGCTTGGTGATGCCGCGGTCCCTGACGTTTGTGAAGGGTGGGGTGCTCATTCAGGAGCCGCCCCACGTCTGGTTCTGTGAAGATCTCGATGGGGATCTCAAGGCCGACCGCAAAACCAAGGTGGGCGAAATGGGCTTTCCCGGCAACCCGCAGCACACCGCCAACGGGCTGCGCTACGGCCTGGACAACTGGTTGCACTGCGCCGATTCGCCGTCGCGCTACCGCTGGGTCGACGGTCGGCTGGAGGAGGCCCCCACCGTCAAGCGCGGTCAATTCGGAGTGACCTTTGATGACAAGGGACGGTTTTTCACCTGCTATCAGGATCAGCCGCTCTACGGCGATTACATCCCGGCGGAATACGTGCTGCGCAATCCGAATTTCCATACGATTTATGACAATGCGGCCAAGGACAAGAGTCGCTTTGGCGTCAATGCCGACCTCGCCCCGGGCGATGCGAATCTGGTTTATCCCAACCGTGTGACGCCGGCGATCACCCTGGGTGCCCTGGAGTTGCGTGATGATGGGCGACTCGAAACCTACACCATCGTCGCGGGCACGTGTTATTACGACGGCACTCAGTTCCCGGCCGACGCTTACGGCAACTTCTTCGTGCCGGAATCGGGCGGGCATCTCCTCGGTCGTTTGGTGATGGAAGCGGGCATCAAACCGACGGTTTCGCGTTACTATCCGGAGGAGCAGGAATTCCTGCAGTCAACCGACGAACGCTTTCGTCCGGTCAACGCCCGGGTGGGGCCGGACGGGGCACTTTACATCGCCGACATGTATCACGGCATTATCGAACACGTCATCTTCATGGTGCCGTGGCTCGAGAAACAGATCAACGAGCGCAAGCTGGCCGAAGGTGACGACATGGGCCGCCTGTGGCGCATTGTGGCCGAGGATCGGCCGTTGACGCGCATGCCGCCGAATCTGAACGCCATGTCCTCGTCGGAACTCATCGAACTTCTGGGGCATGCCAACGGCTGGCATCGCCGCACGGCGCAACGTCTGCTGGTGGAGCGGGCCGACGCCGCGTCCGAGCTCCGTGCCTATGTGCAACGCGCCAACGGTCTCGGCAAGGTGCACGCCCTCTGGACGCTTGACGGCATCGGGGCGCTCGACAATGCCTCCCGTCGCTCGGCCCTGCGGGATTCGGATCCGGTGGTGCGCGAGATGGGCGTGCGCCTGAGCGAAGGCGTCGACGTGCTTTTCCCCGTGTTGACCGGCCTG
>CAXBOL010000340.1:0-5773 GCA_963977295.1 uncultured Opitutaceae bacterium | reverse complement strand
CCCGATGTGGCCGGCAAAAGCCATTTCAACCATGGTGGCGAGGAGCCCGCCGTCGGACCGATCATGATAGGCGAGGATCTTTTGCTCCGCACCCAGTTTTTGGATGACAGACCAGAAGCCTTTGACGTCGATGGGGCAGTTTAAGTCCGGAGTTTCGGTGCCCATCTGCGAGACAACTTGGGCGAGGATGGATCCGCCCAGTCGATTGCGTCCGCGGCCGAGATCGATCAGGAGTAAAACGCTATCGAGTTCCGGGAGGAGTTGGGGTGTGAGCGAGCGTCGGATGTCGGTCACCGGAGCAAACGCAGACACGATGAGGGAGATCGGGGCGGTGATGCGTTTGGCGGTGTCGCCGTCCTGCCAGACCGTGGACATCGACATGGAGTCTTTGCCGACGGGAATGGTGATGCCGAGCGCGGGACAGAGCTCCATGCCCACCGCTTTGACGGCGGCGTAGAGGTCGGCGGCGTCGCCCGGCATCGCCGGGGCAGCCATCCAATTAGCCGACAAATTCACTTTGCCGATCGCACCGATTTGCGCGGCGGCGAGATTGGTGAGGGCTTCACCCACCGCGAGGCGAGCAGCCGCGGCGGGGTGGTTGATCGCGACGGGAGTCCGCTCGCCGATCGACATGGCCTCTCCGGCGACAGAGTCGAAACTTGCGGCGGTGACCGCGCAGTCGGCCACAGGCACTTGCCAGGGCCCGACCATTTGGTCGCGGCTGATTAATCCGGTGACGGTGCGATCGCCGATCGAAATGAGAAACGTTTTGTCCGCGACGGTCGGATGCGCGAGCACGCGTTTGATGGCTTCGAAAAGGGGCAAACCCTCGAGATCGAGCGGCACTTGTGGGCGGGAAAGGGACGTCTCCTGGCGGTGCATCTTCGGCGGCTTGCCGAGCAAGACATCGAGTGGCAGGTCGATGGGCAGATTGTTAAAATGAGAATCCTCGACCACGAGGGTGCGGGCTTCGGTGGCGTCTCCGGCAATGGCAAACGGGCAACGTTCGCGAGCGCAGATCTGCTCGAACACGGCGAGACGAGCGGCGGGCACGGCCATGACGTAGCGTTCCTGCGATTCGTTGCACCAAATCTCGAGGGGGGACATGCCGGGTTCGTCGTTGACCAGTTCGGGCAGGGCGTTGGACATGCCCCCGGCACCGACGTCGTGGATGAAGGAAATCGGGTTGTCGTCGCCCATGGCCCAGCAACGGTCGATCACCTCCTGGCAGCGCCGTTCCATCTCGGGGTTTTCGCGTTGCACGCTGGCAAAATCGAGATCCTCACTGCCGGAACCACTGGCGATGGAACTCGCGGCGCCGCCCCCGAGGCCGATCAACATGGTGGGACCGCCCAGCACGATGAGTTTGTCACCGGGTAAGATGTCACCTTTTTTGACGTGCTCGGGTTTGATGTTACCGAGTCCTCCGGCCAGCATGATGGGCTTGTGGTAACCGCGGATTTCGGGGCCGTTGGCGCCGGGCACCTCTTGTTCGAAGGTGCGGAAATAGCCGTTGATGGCGGGGCGTCCGAACTCGTTGTTGAACGCGGCGCCACCGAGCGGGCCTTCGAGCATAATGTCGAGGGCCGAAACGATGCGGTGGGGTTTACCGTGGTCCTTCTCCCAAGGCTGGATTGCGCCGGGGAGTCGTAGATTGGATACGCTGAATCCGGTCAGTCCCGCCTTCGGTTTCGAGCCGCGACCGGTAGCTCCCTCGTCCCGAATTTCGCCGCCTGAACCGGTGGCCGCCCCGGGAAAGGGCGAGATGGCGGTGGGGTGGTTGTGGGTTTCGACCTTGCAGAGGATGTGGATGTCTTCGTCGTGGGCGGCGTAGTCGCCGGTGGTGGGGTTGACGTAGAAGCGACCGCCCCGGCTCCCCTTGAAAACGGCTGCGTTGTCGCTGTAGGCGGACAGGATGCCTTCGGAATGCAACCGGTAGGTGTTGCGAATCATGGCGAAGAGCGACTTCTCCTGTGCCTCACCATCGATTTCCCACGAGGCGTTAAAGATTTTATGGCGGCAGTGCTCGGAGTTGGCCTGCGCAAACATCATGAGTTCGACGTCGTTGGGATCGCGCTCGAGCTTGGTGAAGGCGGCCAGCAAGTAGTCGATTTCGTCGTCTGCCAACGCGAGACCCAGAGTTTGGTTGGCCGCGGCAAGAGCCGGGCGACCTTGAGCCAAGACCGGCACAGTGCGGAGCGGGCGAGGAGATTCGTGGCGAAACAGCACCTCGCAGCCCTCAACAGTGTTGAACACGGCTTGGGTCATGCGGTCGTGCAAAGCGGCGCGGAGGGCGGCGATTTGCGGGGCTTCGAGATTGCTCAGAGGCTTGGGCAGGGCGGCATTGTCGAGGACCAGCGTGTAAGCAATTCCCCTTTCGATGCGTTTAACGACGGCGAGGCCGCAGATGTGGGCGATATCCGTCGCCTTGGAAGACCAAGGAGAGATGGTGCCCGGCCGCGGGGCGACGACTTGGGTGAAGCCCCCCGCGGTGGCGCCAGACCTTCGGGGACCGTAGGTGAGGAGCTGTTTGAGCACATCCTCCTGCAAGGGAGAGAGTTCGCCATCGAGATCAATCAGATGCACAAATTCTGAGGCGACCGAACGCACCGGCAGGTTTGCCGCGATCAGAGTATCGTGCAGTTTTTTTAGTCGGAAGGGCGAAAGAGCTGGGGAGCCGCGCAGGATCAACATGGTCAGAATGGGCGAACGTCCCAAACGAATTGAGACCGGTCAAGCGGCAGGTGCATGTTGAGGGCTTTTCGGGCCGAAAAGGGTAAAATGCGTTGACCGAGTCGGGCATCCTTTCGTGATTACGTGCTTTGTCGATCGTGAGAACAAACCCTGATGCCACGGCTGCTTCATCTGGCCTTCATTCAACAAGGGTTGGGCACTACGCCCAACGTCCTCTCGACGCCCTGAGCCCGCGATGAGCGATAAACTGACCCACGAATGCGGTATCGCCATGGTGCGATTGAAACAACCGCTCCAGTATTATCAGGATAAGTATGGCACCCCGTTGTGGGGCTTCACGAAGTTGTATCTCCTTATGGAGAAACAGCATAATCGTGGCCAGGACGGTGCGGGCGTCGCGTGCGTAAAGCTCAATGTGTCGGCGGGCGAACCCTTCATGTTCCGTGAACGGTGCGTAAAATCGAACCCGCTGGACAAGATTTTCAAGACCCTGCTGGGAGACTATCATCGCAAGGTGGATTCCGGGGAGATTCATCCGGAATTTTCCGACACGGTGAAGCAGCGTTTCGACTACGGGGGCGAATTGCTGATGGGGCACTTAAGATACGGAACCAGTGGAGGTTACAATACCAGTTCTTGCCACCCGTTCTTCCGTCGCAGCCCGTGGCCGACCCGCAACTTGGCGTTGTGCGGTAATTTCAATCTCACCAACACCACGGAGTTGAACGACAACCTCATCGCGATGGGACAGCATCCCATCTTCGCGACCGATACCCAGGCGTTGTTGGAAAAGATCGGGTTCTACCTCGATGAGGAGCACACCAATATCTATCGAAACCTACGCGACGTGGAGAAACTTCCAGGGCGGGAGATTTCGGCTCGAATCAGTCGCGAGCTGGATATCGCGCGGGTTTTGAAGCAAGCCGGCGCAAAATGGGACGGCGGTTACGTGCTCGCCGGGGCAGTGGGTAATGGCGATGCGTTTGTGGCCCGCGATCCTTCGGGAATCAGGCCGTGTTTCTATTTTGAGAACGACGAGGTCATCGCGTTTGCCTCGGAGCGTGCGCCGTTGATGACTGTGTTCGATCTGGATTTGGCCGACGTTGAGGAAGTCACCCCGGGTCACGTGATGGTGATCAAGAGCGATGGGCAGGTCAGCTCGACCCAGTTTCAGCCGGAGATGCCCCGCACCTCGTGCACGTTTGAACGCATCTACTTTTCCCGCGGCAACGACATCGATATCTACCGGGAGCGCAAAGCACTAGGGGCTCGGTTGGCGGGCCAGGTGATCGAGTCGGTGGACCACGACTGGGCGCACTCGGTTTTTAGTTTTATTCCCAACACGGCCGAGGTGGCCTATTACGGTATGGTGTCGGCCCTGCGTGAGCGTCGTCGCACGGAAGTGAAGGCAGAAATTTTACGGGCGTCTCAAGCGGGGGAGCTGACCGAAGAAAAACTCGATGATTTGATCCTTCGTAACTGGCCTCGGGCGGAAAAAGTGGTGAGCAAGGACATCAAGTTGCGCACCTTCATCGGTCAGGAAAACCTGCGCAATCAATTGGCCAGCCACGTCTACGACATCACTTACGGTTCCGTCGATCCCGGTAAGGACAACCTCGTGTGCGTCGATGATTCCATCGTGCGTGGCACCACCCTGCGGAAATCCATTCTGCGCATTCTCACCCGTTTGAATCCGCGTAAGATCGTGATCGTTTCGACCGCCCCTCAAATTCGTTATCCGGATTGCTACGGGATTGATATGTCGGAGATCGGTAAGTTCATCGCGTTCGAGGCTGCCGTCGATCTGCTCAAACGACACGGTAAAGAAGAGGTGTTGACGGAGGTTTACCAACTCTGTCGGAAGGCTGTGAAGACAGGCGAGGGCGTGAACCACGTGAAGAAAATCTACGAGCATTTCACGCCCGAAGAGATCTCGGCGCGCATCAGTCGCATCGTTTATCCCCGCAATGTGGAATGGGCCGGGGAGGTGGAAGTGATTTATCAAACGGTCGAGAACTTGCACGCCGCCGTGCCGAATCATTCCGGTGATTGGTTCTTTACGGGGAATTATCCTACGCCGGGAGGGTTTCGCGTCGTTAATCAAGCCTACATCAACTACTTCGAAAACAGCTCAGCGCGGTCGTATTGAGCCTGCCACCAACCGATGCCGTAAGCGCGCGTTTGGTTATTCGAAAATCCGAAATCTAAAAAAACGAAATTCCATGAGCCTTTCCTATGATTCTGCGGGCGTCCGCTATGATGAACTCGATGCCTTCAAACGAGCGTGCCAAAAGGCCGCGAAGACCACGGCCGATTTACTGACGTCGCACGGTTACAGTGAACCGGCGGAGACGCGGGGCGAGAGTTGTTACCTCATGGAGGCGGCAGATCATTACTTGGCCCACGTGGAGGAGGGCTTGGGCACCAAGAATTTGGTGGCCGACGCGGTTTATGCCCAGTCGGGCAAGTGCTTTTATCGGGAAGTCGCGATTGATACGGTGGCGACGATCGTGAACGATTTGATCACGTGCGGGGCATTGCCCACGTCGCTCGCCATGCATGCGGCGGTAGGGGACTCCAGTTGGTTTGGCGATGCGACTCGCACTCAAGGGTTGGTCGACGGTTGGGCCGAGGCGTGCCGCATGTCGGGCGCCGTTTGGGGCGGGGGGGAGACACCGACCCTGCGCGGCATCATCGAACCGCAATCGATTTGTTTGGCGGGTTCGGCGGTCGGACGCATCGCCCCGAAGAGCTTGCGCATCACGGGTGAAGCCAAAGACGGGGACGCGATCATCTTCCTCGCTTCCTCGGGCGTGCAAACCAACGGACTGACGTTGTGCCGGATGATCGCGGACAATCTGCCCGAGGGCTACGCCACGCCTCTTGGTCACGGCGATAGCCGGACTTACGGTGAAGGACTGTTGGCGCCGTCGGTGATTTACGTCGCGTTTGTGCGCGAGTGCCAAAAACGCGGCCTGACCCTCAACTACGTCTCACATGTGACGGGACACGGTTGGCGGAAATTGATGCGGCTGGATGAACCGTTCGTTTACGAAATCACCGCGACGCGGCCCGAGCC
>CAXBOL010000339.1:0-5774 GCA_963977295.1 uncultured Opitutaceae bacterium | reverse complement strand
CCTACCTCAGAACACGTTGCGCTAAAGTCTATTTCTCAAAAGACGTCGGTATTACCCATTTTAGCCCCCCCTTTCTTTCTGCCCTCTGGTGGAACCATCACGGGCCGAATTGCCAGGACAGGCGGCTGGACAGAAACCCATTCACGAGGCCGATCGTGATGGCGAGTGCCCACGCGCCTAACTTGGAATGCTCCAGCAATCTCCACGTGCAGATGCCTCCAATGCTCGCCAACACGATATAAGCCAGCAGACCGAAAAATACATGGAAGACGGCGATGCACGGGATCGCAGGTAAAATGACCAGAAACGGTCCGATCCGGGGCGGAATGGCGGCGCCCATCAAACCAAAGGTGTAGGTGATGACCAAGTAGCAGGCTAAACAGCCGAGAAACTGGTTTCGTCCTACGTTGGGATTTAAGTTTTCCACAAGATCTCCGCGCCGATTGAACCTTGGCCCAACGAATACGGTAACCCCGCCCGAGGCGTCACCTCAAATGTCGACGAGCGCTGGAACCGCTCAGGAAACGCGGGGAATGGGATCACTACTTAATATTTGCACTGCTTGCTGACTACCTCGACCTCAATAACTTCCGGCAGCCCTTGCCAATGTGACTGAGTGTGACCGTTGGAGTGTAGGATTGATCCCACGGCTTCTCTCAGTTTATCCCGCGCGGGTGGGCGGACGTCGTCCACGATGCGTTGATTGATTTTGGATAGTGGCGTTATCATCCATCGTCATCATGAGAACCATTGTTGATCTTCCTGATCATCAGGTCGCGGCGTTGGCCGAGCTTTGTGATCGAGAAAATATCTCTCGGGCCGAGGCGATCCGACGAGCGTTGGAAGTGATGCTCGCCGAGAAGCGGGCCGTTGGACGTGATGCGGCGTTTGGGGCGTGGGCGCAACGTGGGGACAGCAGTGCAGTCGTGGATGGGCTGCGAGAGGAATGGGTTCGATGCAACCGGTCATCGATAGAGATGTGCTCATCGACTATCTGCGGGGTGTGAGCTCGGCCCGAGAGGAGCTGGCCCGCTACGATCGGCCCGCGTGTTCGATTATTTCTTTCGTGGAGCTTTTGGTTGGTGCCCGGACTCCGGCCGAGCGCCAAGCGACGGAGGCCTTGTTGGTCGCGCTGGAGCGGCTGGAGTTGAACGAGGCCGTGGCTCGACGGGCGGTAGCGTTGCGTCAGACGCTCCGGCTCAAACTCCCCGACGCGATCGTCCTCGCGAGTGCTGAGAACGAGGGATGTATCCCCGTCACGCGGAATACCCGCGATTTCCCCGCCAACGACCCTCGCGTCCGTTTCCCTTACGCGGTCCGATTTTGAACAACGCTCCTCGGCAAGGGGCTTTGGGGTTGATCCCGTCTGATTGCTTTGGCCCAAGACTAGCGCCGGCCCGGAAAGCGAGTCAGGTCATGAGGCTTGGGTTTGGTGGGCACCATTTTCTAGCCCGACTGCTCCGTTGCACCCCAAACCCCAACGCCTTGACCCCATTTTCAGCTCCACCAATTGGCGCGGTCGCCCACCAGAAGGTCAACCGCTCTTCGACTGAAACAAGTGCACGTCCCGCTGCGGGAAGGGAATCGTGACGCCTTCTTCGTCAAAGCGGATCTTGATGCGCTCCTGCAACTCAAAGTAGAGGTCCCAGTAGTCCTCGACCTTAACCCAAGGACGGAAGGCAAAGTTCAGACTGCTGTCCGCCATTTCCATCAGCCCAATAGTCGGTTTAGGTTCGGCGAGAATTCGCGGCTCATGGTCCAGAATCTCCTTAAGAATGCCCTTCACCTTGAGAATGTCGTCCCCATAGCTCACGCCTGCCACCAGATCGAGGCGACGGGTGCCCTCCTTGGAATAGTTTTCGATCATACCGCCGGTGGCGGCCGCGTTGGGGATGATCTGCGTGCGGTTGTCGAGCGTGACCACCGTGGTGGTGAAAATGCCGATATCCTTTACCACGCCTTCTCCTCCTCCCGCACACACGTAATCACCGATCTTGTAGGGTTTAAAAATGAGGATCAGCACGCCCGCCGCAAAGTTGGACAGCGAGCCTTGCAGCGCCAAACCGATGGCCAAACCGGCAGCCCCCACCACCGCGACGAAGGACGTCGTCTGAATGCCCAGCTGACCCAACGCCGCAATAATGACGAAGGTGAGCAGCAACGCGTAAGCAAAGTTTCGGGTGAAGCCAATGAGGGAGGCCTCGACCTTGCTCCTCACCATCGCTTTTTCGAGGCCAGTCGCGACGAGCCGAGCCAAGAGGCGACCGACGACAAAAATAGCTAAGGCGGCAAGCACCTTGAGGCCGTAAACACTCACGAGTTCAGCAACTCGCGTAAGAATCGCATCCAGATTGATATTCATGTTCAGAATTTGGGGTTAAGAGACCGGAAGGGAGAAATCGGTCGCGGTGCACGACTGCCCCAGGGTCCCCAGAACGTGCCGCGATCGGCATAGGGGATAAACCCTATTTTTATCCGCATTATTACGCAGAATTGGAGGATGAATAGAGAGGATCGATCAGGCCACCATGGCGGCAATATGGATGGCTGGCTTTGGAGTTTGGGCGTGGTGGGCACTGACTTGGACCGCTGATGAGTCCTCACTCGGCGGGTGGTGAACGGGGGCACCATGTTCTGGCACGGATCCGCCGTTGCACGACCGCCCGAGAAATTCACATGCGTCGGCGGCTCGAGATGAGCGTTGCACCCAATGTCGGGTCTTTCCTTTTATCTGCCTCTCCTAGAGTAGTCGGAGAGTTACTACGGCCGTTTTAGATTAGGCTCTCTTGGGGCCGCCGGCTGCGGCGGCATGGCAATAACCGAGCTTGAGAACATGCGGCGGAAACCAACAGTGTGGGCATGAGAACCCCCCCACTCGACGTTGCCGAATCACTGGTGAGCCCCGTCTATCGTTGGGCAGGTGGGCTCCTCCGGTTTCATCGCCGCGTGGATAACCTTGGGCGCTTCGGGTTGGCGCTGGGGGCCAGTCTTCTTTTCGGGTCGGCGACTCCGACCGCGGCCGAGGTCGCCACGAACGCGGTCACCTATGAAGCGTTTGGTGCCGTGGGTGATGGCGTCACCGATGATCTGCCGGCCATCTGTGCCGCCCATGTTTATGCCAACACGCACGACCTGCCGGTCCGGTCGAACCCCGAAGCGACGTATCATCTGGGTCGTCGAGCACTCACCGCGATCATCGAGACCGATACCGACTGGAGCATGTCACGCTTCATCATCGACGACAGCCAGGGGGTCGAAGACCACACGCAGGCGTTGTTTGAAGTGCGGTCTCGTTTGGAGCCGATTCCGATGGTGATTGATCGCCTCGAGCGGGGGCAGGACCACCTCGACGTGCGACCCGAGACGGACTGCCTCGTGTTGGTCGAAAACAA
Source organism: uncultured Opitutaceae bacterium (assembly GCA_963977295.1). Classification (GTDB taxonomy): domain Bacteria; phylum Verrucomicrobiota; class Verrucomicrobiia; order Opitutales; family Opitutaceae; genus Actomonas. The sequence goes on along the minus strand of CAXBOL010000339.1, from coordinate 2,382 downwards.
AAACCGGAGGATCTTTATTCGGCGCGGGCTCAATCAGAACAACGGCACCGAGCAAAGGGAGGTCTTCATCCTTCGCCAAGATGGGGCCATCGAGGGGGCGATCGATTGGGACTATGATGAGGTGACTCGAGTCTTGGTGCTGCCGATCGACCCGGAGCCGTTGGTCGTGCGCGGCGGACTGTTTATCAACATCGCCAACCGGATGCGGCAGGACGTGGGTTACAATTATTGGGCGCGCAATATCCAGATCAGTCGTTCCAACACCGAGATCGACGGCGTCACCCATCAAGTCGTGGGCGAGACCGATATTGGCCACCCTTACCGAGGGTTTTTGAATGCGCAGCGATGCGCCAACGTCACCCTGCGCAATTGCTCCATCGATGCCCGTAAGACCTACCAGACGATCGGGTCCGCCGGTAAGCCGGTCAGCATGGGTTCCTACGGCTATCAGGCGTCCTACGTGATGAATTTTCGTATGTTGGGCTGCCGCATGAACGACATCCTGGACCGCACTCGCTGGGGCGTGATCGGCACCAATTTCATGAAGAACATTCTGGTGGAGGATTGTGTGCTCTCCCGGATGGACGTGCACATGGGCGCCTCCGGCGATTACATCATCCGCGGCACCACGCTCGGTTACATGGGACTCAACGCCATTGGCCGTGGGCGCTTGATCGTTGAGGATTCGACGCTGCACGGGGAGAGTTTGGTGAGTTTTCGTCAGGACTACGGATCGACCTGGGAGGGGGAGGTGCTGATTCGCAACAGTCGCTGGATCCCGCAGGCGAGGCGCGGAGGGAGCCTCGAGATGTTCCGCATGAACAACGACGGCATGCATGACTTTGGTTACCCCTGTTTCATGCCGCGAGTGATTCGGATCGAAGGTCTGTTTGTCGATGATTCTGAGCGTTCGGGAGACGACCGGGGGATCGCGTTTTTCAACGATCCGATCGGACCTTCTCGGTCGGAACGACCCTACCCCTATCGCCTGACGGAAAGGTTGGAAGTAAGGGACCTCACGACCGCCCGCGGACTGCCGCTTCGGGTGAGTGACAACCCCGAACTGGTGGCGGCCGTCTCGGTGATTTCAGAGCCTTAGTTCCTGTCATCCCGTGCGAAATCCACGCGACTGGGATTGAATGGGTAGGGGCCTGGCGTAGGTTTACTTCCAGGGGGCGGGGAGGGGCCTAGTTTCCGCGGAGGAGGTGAGTCACTGAGGTCACAGAGGATTGCACAGAGTTCACCGAGCGATGGTTACGAGATCAATCTTTGGTTGAGCCACTTTCCCTGTCGGGGTAAAAAATACATTTTCCTAAGTTTCCCCCTCCGGCACTTGAGGTGCGGGGGTGTTGTAGATTCGGGGGGGGACTGATGTCCCTGGGGTCACTGATAAGAATTTTCTAATCTCGGCCACGCCGGTTTCTTAAGGGCCGACTGCTAGCATGGGCCTCATTCCAGACCGGGTCGTTCAACCTCGGTTCATTTCCACTACTGTTATCACGAAGCTTGCTCAATTTATTATTGTCCCCCCGTGCTACGGAATTTTGGGCGCGACCCGCGTCGTGCTTTTCCCACCGCGGGCATCTCCCCAACGCCGATGACGATGCAGCGACTCGGCTGCGTTCGCGCTCCCGTCTTGCGTCACCCTCCCGCTCATCCACTTTGATTCCATGCGCATTCTGGTTGCCGAGGACGAACCCAAGGTTGCCTCCCACATTCAACATGGGTTGAAGGAAGCAGGTTATGCCGTCGATGTGGCGGTCGATGGCAACGAAGCCTTGTGGCTGGCGAGCAACCATCCTTACGACGCAATGGTCTGCGATATCATGATGCCCGGACTCGATGGCGTAAGCGTCGTGCGTCAGCTTCGGCGGCGCCGACTGCAATTCCCCGTCATCATCCTCACCGCCCGTCATGGTCTCGAGGATCGGGTCGCTGGACTGGATGCCGGGGCCGATGACTATTTAGCCAAACCGTTTTCCATGATCGAGCTGCTTGCCCGGCTTCGCGCGGTTTTGCGCCGACAACGTCCTGAGACATCTGATGTCCTGCGGGTGGCCGACCTTGAACTCGATCTGCTTGGCCGCACCGCCCGCCGTGACGGGGCGGAGGTAAACCTGACCAATCGTGAATTCGCTCTGCTCGAACTGTTGATGACGGCCACGCCCAAACCCGTCAGCAAGACGGCCATCATCGAGCATGTGTGGGATCAGCATTTCGACTCCGGCACCAACGTTGTGAACGTCTACATCAACTACCTCCGGACCAAGATTGACCGGCCCGGATTAACGCCTCTCATCCACACGGTGCGCGGCGTGGGTTTTGCGCTCCGCGACGTGGCCCCCGCTTTATGAAGTCCTTGCGCTGGCGTTTCACCCTCTG
>CAXBOL010000338.1:0-5775 GCA_963977295.1 uncultured Opitutaceae bacterium | reverse complement strand
CAGAGTGACCCGTCCGTTGAAAGTGCCGACCTCCACGCTCTCTCCGGCAATATTTGCCGCGTGGATACGCCGATGAATGCGCACCGTGATGTCGAGATCCCGGCTGCTGCGGCCTTGAGCAAGGGCCGCCGTGTTGGGTGTTCCGGCGTAGGCGGCCTGGGAGTAGTGACTGTCGATGCCGGACTCGAATGAGGTGAAAATAAACCGGGGTTCTTCGGTGTATTCCTGCTGGCTGTCGTCAAGCAGCAGGCCTTCCCGTGTGGCGTTGAAGTTGAGCGCCATGGGAGGGATGACGCGTTTCGTCTTCAAATCGCCTGGAGCCATCACGATGACGCTCATGATGCGACCGCGGAAAATATCGAAGCTCAACGACCACACTTTACCCAGATCCTCGTGCTGCAGATTGGTGACCGGGAGATCCACGATCCGACTGGATCGCTCGACGTAACCCAGCATCAACTTGGGACCCACGCCTGCCCCGCTCATGAGCGTGCCCCGTTCGACAAAGTAGGGTTCCTGGCCAAAATACCGATAGGCGGCGGCGACTCGATTGCTGCGGCCGGCGGCGTTCCAACTGGTCGGGGAAATCGCAGGCGCGGCGGCGAACGCAGTGGTCGTGATATTGAGGCGGTAGATATGTTGGTCCGGATCGGGCAGGAAGGCGAGGGGAGGTACGGCGACGGTTCTGCCGTTGGCGAAAAGATCTTCGTCGGCTCCCACCAGCACTTCGATGATCCGGCCATTCTCCAGATCCAGACCCAGATCCTGAATATGCCCGAGCCGTTCGTCACGGAGGTTGCGCACTTCGATGGTGTGAATGAGGTGATAGTCGCGGATGGGACCGATTTCTTCCGACACTCCGGCACTCGCTTTGAGTGAATCTGGAGATGCGTTTGTGGTGCAGCCTAGACTTGTAATCATGAGCCCGCCCAGCAGTAGACCGACGAGGACTCGCCCGGAGTTGGCCCACTTGGTTCGGTCAGTAATCAGGCGCGACCAGAGCGGCTGGAGTTGATGCAATGACTGTCTGTGCCTTGGGCTGCCTCGAATCCTAAGCGGGAAAGAGCCTATTTTCATCCAGCTCATCCTGAACCGTCCCCGGCCCCTTAGCTATGGGGTATTGACCCAGCGATGGGGTCTCCGCAATGGGCGGGTTCGTGATGTTCGGGCTTTGGTCTATCCGTGGGCAGGGCACAAAACTCGAGTCCTTTTGGCAGTCCACGAATCCTCGAGTTTGCCGGGCTCGACACCGAGGTGAAATTCAGGTTTCCTGAGGGCGAAGCCGGGTTTGATGTGATCGAGAAACGGTTTCGCCTACCTTTTGAAAAAATCCACTTCTTCACCGTCGCGGAAGCGTCGCGTTACTGCGACGGTCGCGGCCAAGTCTGTGCTGCCCCCTTCGCCTTCGGGTCAGGCGAACGCAGAGTCGGTGTGTCCGATCGTGGGCCTGGGCGCCTCGGCCGGCGGCCTGGAGGCGTTGACCCAGTTTCTGGAGCACGTGCCGGTGAACAGCGGCCTGGCGTTTGTCGTCGTCCAACACCTCGATCCGACGCACAAGGGCATGCTCCCCGATCTTCTGCAGCGTGCCACCGCCATGAAAGTCACGCAGGTTACGGATCGTGTCCGCATCCTCCCGGACCATGTGTATGTGATTCCGCCGAATTACGATCTTTCGATCCTGCACGGCACCCTTCATCTGCTCAAACCGGTGGCGGCTAGAGGCCTGCGTTTGCCGATTGATTCTTTTTTTCGTTCGTTGGCCGAAGATCAACGTGAACGCAGCATCGGCGTTGTCCTTTCGGGCATGGGGAGCGACGGCACGCTGGGGCTTAAGGCGATCAAAGAACAGGCCGGGCTCGTGTTGGTGCAGGATCCGACCCGTGCAAAATTTGATGCCATGCCACGCAGTGCGGTCGAGGCCGGTTTGGCGGACATCGTGGCCTCCGCCGACCAATTGCCCGCCAAACTTATCTCCCACCTGCAACACGTCCGGAAAATTGGCGAAGCGGATCTGCTTTTGGAGAGTAAAACCCAAGGGGCCTTGGAGAAAATTGTTATCCTGCTGCGGTCCCGCAACGGTCACGATTTCACTCTCTACCGTCGGAGCACCTTGCACCGTCGCGTCGAGCGTCGCATGGGCATTCATCAACTGTCACGCATCGGCGACTATGTCCGTTATTTGCAGGAGAATCCGCAAGAGCTGGATATCCTCTTTAAGGAACTGCTCATCGGAGTGACGGCGTTTTTCCGGGATACCCCAGCTTGGCAGGAACTCACAAAAAACGTGTTCCCCAGGCTGTTGGCCGATCGGCCGGACGGTGGGGGTTTAAGAGCGTGGGTCGTCGGTTGCTCAACGGGAGAGGAGGCTTACTCACTAGCCATGGCGTTCGTGGAGACGACCGAACGGCTCAAGCTCAACTCGTTTTCGCTGCAGATTTACGCCACGGATCTGGACAAGGACGCGATCGATAAAGCGCGCCACGGGGTGTTCCCGAAGACCATTATGGCCGAAGTGTCGCTGGCTCGGCTCACCCGGTTTTTTGTGGAGGAGGATCACGGCTACCGCGTGAACAAGCAGATCCGGTCCATGGTGGTGTTTGCGCCGCAAAATCTGATCATGGATCCGCCCTTCACCAAGCTGGACATCCTATCCTGTCGCAACCTGCTCATCTACCTGACGCCGGAATTGCAGAAAAAACTCTTCCCGCTGTTTCACTACAGTCTCAACCGCCGCGGCGTGTTGTTTCTGGGCAGTGCGGAAAGTATTGGTGGCTTCTCCACTCTTTTCTCTCCGCTGGCGCTCAAGGAGCGACTTTTCCAGCGCGTTGATGCGGGAGGATTGAGCCCTGAGATCGCGTTCCCGGCCGTGCTGATGTCGAGCCGGGTAGACCGGATCGATCCACCTCGGAAGGTGGCCAGTCCGCCCCCCAGCCTCCAAGTGTTGGCCGATCACTTGCTCCAGAAGCGGTTCGCTCCGCCCGCCGTGCTCGTCAATGCCGAAGGGGATATTGTCTACATCAGTGGCCGCACCGGCAAATACTTGGAACCTGCCGCGGGCAAAGCCAATTGGAACGTGATCGCCATGGCCCGGGAGGGGCTGCGCTATGACCTGACCCGTGCCTTGCAGAAAATTAGTTGCCACAAGGGCGTCATCAACTTGCGCGGGATCAAGAGCGACGCCACTCCCGGCGCGCGCTGTGTGGACCTCATCGTCCAGTCGCTGGAAGAGCCGAAGGAACTGGCGGGTCTGACCTTGATCGTCTTTTCCGACTCAGCCCTGGCGGTGCACCCGCAGGAGGAGGGGGCGAGCGGCAAGAAATCCTCCCGCAGCCAAGCCCACAAACAACTCGAGCTGGAATTGCAGCGCGCCCGTGAGGAGGTGCAGGCCGGTCGGGAGGAGATGCAAACCTCGCAGGAAGAACTCAAGTCGATGAATGAGGAGCTCCAATCCACCAACGAGGAGCTGCAATCCACCAACGAGGAACTCATGACCTCGAAGGAGGAGATGCAGTCGCTCAACGAGGAGTTGCAGACCGTCAACGCCGAGTTGCAGGTCAAGCTCGCCGAGCTTTCCGCGGCGAACAACGACATGAAGAATCTGCTCAACAGCACGGACATCGCGACCGTATTTCTGGATAACGATCTGCGTGTGCGTCGCTTCACCCTGCAGGCTAAGACCATCATCAAGTTCATCCCGAGTGATGTCGGGCGGCCGATCACCGACCTTGCCTCCGATTTGCTTTATCCCAACTTGGTCACGGACGCGCAGGAAGTGCTGAGGACCCTCGTCTTTTGCCAACGTGCGATTGAATCCAAGGACGGTCGCTGGTTCATGGTGCGTGTTATGCCCTATCGCACGACCGACCACCGCATCGACGGTGTCGTCATCACCTACGCCGACATTACCGCTGCCAAAAAGGTGGAGGCCGACCTGCGTGCGGAACACGGCGATTTAGTCAAACATTCGGCCGCCCAAGACGTCACGCTTTCGCGTTTGCAAAACAAGGACGAACCGAAAGCCAGCCGCGTTAAGAAACCTCGAGCATGAAAAAGAAATCACCCTCTGCGGTCGGCAGCGAACTGCGCCGCCGCGCCGAAATTAGCCTGCGGAAGCAACCGGCTAAGGATGAACTCCTTGAGTCCCATGCCACGACCCAGCGCCTGCTGCATGAATTGCAGGTTCACCAAATCGAATTGGAACTGCAAAACGAGGAACTCCAGCAGGCCAAAGCCGAGGTGGATGCGAATCTGGAGAAATACACTGACCTCTACGACTTTGCGCCGGTGGGCTATTTTTCCATCGATGAAAAAGGCACGATTCTGGAGGCCAACCTCAAGGGCGCGGCCCTGTTGGGCGTGGAGCGGTCACATTTGGTGAAGAGTCGATTTCAGGTCTTCATCGCCCCGCAGAACCGGGCGGCTTTTTCGGCGTTTCTTGGCGGCATATTTTCTGGCCACAAAACCAAGATTTGCGAGGCCCTGCTCCTGCGTTTCGAACGCCCTTCCTTTTGGGTCGACATGCAGGCCATATCTGCGGGCACTCGCAGCGACGGACGAAAATGGTGTCGACTCGCCATCATGGATGTGTCCGCCCGCAAGCGCGCGGAGGAAGCCCACCGCCGGGCGGAAAAACTCGATGAAATGAACCGACATTTGGCGCTGGAAATTATTCAGCGCGATGCCGCCAAGGCCACGCTGGAGGCGAGCGAACAACGAGCGCTCGAATCCTTGAAAGAAGCGCGTGAACTTCAAGGCCGGTTGAGGCTCATGAGCCACCAATTGCTGATGGTGGAGGAAAAGCAGAGGAAGGAGATCAGCCGCGACCTGCACGACAAGATCTGCCAACTCCTCGTGGGCATCAATGTGCACCTCTCGATCTTCGCCAAGACCGCCGTGCGCGAGCCGAAAGAGATCGGGGCCACGATTGAGCCGTTGCGGCGTCTGGTGGCGCAAGGCGTGAAAACAGTCCATCGGTTTGCGCGGGATTTGCGGCCCTCGGCGCTGGATGATCTAGGGCTGATTCCGGCGCTGCGCACCTTTATTGCAGAATTTCCCAAACGAAAAGGCCGCCGGATTCAGTTCGCCGCGTTTCCCGGCGTTGAATTGCTGGACAGCGACAAGCGCACGGTGCTTTACCGGGTCACGCAGGAAGCGCTTTCCAATGCCGCCAAACATTCTTCCGCGAGTTTGATTTCGGTCAGCCTACTCAAGGTCGATGGCGGTGTGAGTCTGGAGATCACCGACAATGGCAAAGGGTTTCCGCAAGGTCGCACTTCGTCCGCCAAGCGCAAGCAGCGTCTGGGTATGCTCGGGATGTGTGAACGGGTGGAGATGATCGGCGGCCGGTTCGCCGCAGATTCGGAGTCCGGTAGAGGGGTCAATATCCGCGCCTTTGTTCCCTCGGATGAAGTCAAACTGACTTAGTCAAGGAATCAGTAGGAAACCAAGCAGGATTGGACAATGTGGGAGGGGTTTTACACCCCGACTCCCTTGCTGGCAGAACCACTCCACCGCAGCTCTTTACAAGAGCTAACAGAGAAAACAGAGCCCCCTGCCGCAGCTCCGCCTCCGTTCCGTCCATGTCCGCTGAAGAAACTTGAACATGAACTTCCGTCAGCCTGTTGGGTTTAACCGCGAAGGACACGAAGTAACACGAAAGGGTTTGTGAAATGTAGGAGCCGTGCTGGCACGCGATGAACGCGGGAAGTTGGCATCGTTCCCTTCGGCAAAAGTCTCAGTCATTGGAGCGATTGGTTCTATTTCACCTCGGCGGGT
>CAXBOL010000337.1:0-5783 GCA_963977295.1 uncultured Opitutaceae bacterium | reverse complement strand
AACCACGGACTAGCAGCTTGTTGCACTTGGCGCTCGATTTGTTCCGGACCGAAACCGAGCTGATTGCGCTGATCCGCGTTTAGGGTTTGCGCCGCGGCCTCCAGCACCGCGCGCAGGCGGCTGGCCAGCTCCGGCGATCCGTCGGCCGTGAGCACGGCTCCGAATACCTGCGACTGGATCGTTGCCTGTAGCTGGCAGACCTCGGAGTTCGCGCCCGCCAGACGCATCAGGTCCTGCGATTGCCGGGCGAGCAATTCGGGCATCGGCACCCCAACTCCGGCGAGCAGGACGATGAACGCCACGTCGTCTGATGAGACGGCGGCCATGGGGGCCACGAGCCCGCCCTCGCTGTGTCCGATAAGTCCGATGCGTGCGGGATCGACGTCGGGGCGTGCCTTTAGAAACGCGTGGGCAGCCAACGCGTCGCTCACGAAGTCGCGCGTGGTGGCTTGCTGGAAATCGCCGGTCGATTTTTGGAATCCGCGATCATCGTAGCGCAGGACCGAGATCCCGCTGCGGGTGAGCCGATCGGCGAGGACCAGAAAAGGGCGATGCCCCATGATGGCCTCATCACGATCCTGAGGACCGGAGCCACTGATCAACACCACGGCAGGATGCGGCCCGGGAGTCGCGGGGGAGGTGAGGGTGCCGGCCAGCGTGACACCGGCCTCGCGGTTTTCGATTAGCACCTCGTGTTCGAGATATGAGTAGGGTTTGACGGGATCCTGGGGGCGGCTCAAGTCGGGCGATTTTTGGAGCCGCATGAGGGTGAGTGGCGTCGTATCATTACCTTGTCGCCATTTTCCCACTACTTCCGAGCCATCGGCGCTGAGCTCGCCGCCAAACGTGGCGCGGATGGCTTTAATCTCGATCTGAAGCCTGTCATCTTTTTGGTGGGCACGGGTGACTGGTATGTCGTGGGCGTCCTGATCGAGACTGGATAATGTGCCAGTCAATTTGTCCCCGTTGGCGATCAGTTTCACCAGTAAGCGGAGTTCCATGCCGTTGGGACGAAGTGAGCCTTGCCAGATGCCGGCGAACCCCTCACCGGGCACGCCATGGTCGGGCGTTTCGCCGGCACGAGCGACCTTGATGGCCCGTTGAATGGTGAAGGGAAACGTTTGTCCGGATTGGGCAAGGTGACCGGTGATGGATTGGCCGTCCTCCGCGAATTTGCCGTCAAATCGGGGGTTCCCGGGGATGTTGGGTAATTGGAAGTAAACGCGGTCTTCGGTGCAGGCGATTTCGGTGAGCTTGAACCCACGCATGCCCTGTGCCGGGATATCGATCGAACCGTGCCACGCATTGTCCGTGTTCTCGAGATCGACGCGAATCTCCAGCTTGGTGGTCGGCAGGGTGAGTTCACCCTCCCAGTGTCCGACCGGCAGCGAGGCGGTATTGGCGTTGAGTTGAACGGTGCTCAAGCAAACCCCGAGCATCACGACCATGAGCCCGGGTTTGAGGTTAAAGGGGATTGTTTTGCGATTCATTTCCCCATTAGTCCGCATCGTCGGCCGGAAACTTACACGAGAGTCAAATTAGGGCAGAGTAACGGCTGAACTTTGAAACCAAGACGGAAGCGGAGAAGTTTGAAGCATCGCTGGGGAATCCTGCGCGGTAACGGTTTTGTTCCGATCTTTCCCCGACGGTCAGGACACCTCGGAGGGTAGACGGCGGAGGCAGGCCGGTGGTTGTTAATTATGGGCGTCAGCCGCATAGGGCTTTGACAGCTGCTCGACACCAAGGGGGTCAGGGTGTTAGTTGTTAATTACGGATCGAAAGCAGACGGCTGGTCGACTCAAAGTTCGGCATGGCCTCCTGCTGACTGAACTCGATGAATAAACAAATAACAGCCGCCATGCGGCTGATGTCGCCGAAACGTTGCGTGAGGGGGCGCGAAGCCGGCGATGAAGGTGGCTTGTCAGAACCACGGACATCGTTTGAGTGCCTCAATGTTGAAACAATTCCTGTTCAGCTGTGGCTTGGTCTTGAGTTTAGGGGCCACGGAGCCCGTTTGGGAGTGCATCGAGCTCGAACCAGGCGGGCGGATCGATGCGATCGCTGACTTTGGCGACGGCGTTATCGTGTTGGGCACGCGGCGACCGCATCCGAGCAACGTCCACCGGAGTGAGGATTGGGGGAAGACGTGGAAGAAAGTCGCCCACGTCGGCGAGGATGACTACATTACCTGCGTCGCGGCCGGGGCTGGGGGAGTGGGCTACATCCTGACGGGCGAAAAGGTTCACGTCTGGAAAACCGAGGACGACGGACTGACTTGGCGGGACCTAGGGCGGATCAACGACGCGGATAGCGGCACGAATTTTGCGGAGGCCTACGGCATGGTGGTGACGGATGTCGGCACGGTATTGGTTGCCGACACCGACGCTGGAGGCGGCCGCATCACGCGGTCCACCGATGGGGGCGCAACCTGGGAGGTGAGCGACCCGATCTCACCGCTGGCGATTTACCGCCTGCAGCAGGTGGGGGATGGCATCGTGGTAAATGGCTGGGCCGGCAATATCTACAAGAGCACCGACGACGGTGTGACCTGGCGCGATGTGGGCCAGCTGATGGATTCGTATCTTTATGCGATTGATTACCTCGGTAACGATGAGGTCTTGATTGGGACTGAATCCGGACACGTTTTACTCAGTGAGGACAACGGCGAAACCTGGTCGGACTTGGGCCACGTGGGCGACTCGGCGGATGACTTCGTAAGTTTGGGGGAAGGCCGAGTCATTTTCACGACCTATCGGAATTCGAAGCACCTGCATTATTCCGCCGACAGCGGTCGGACCTGGCAGAACTGGGGCGACGTTGGCACCGGTATCGCTGGAGATTGGTTTGATCACGTAATCGCGACTCACGATGGGGAGAAGGTCATCGTGGTGGGAGGAACCAATCAGGGTTTCGTGTTGCGAGCCGAGTTGGATTGATCAGCGGCTCCGTCCCTGCCGGTGTCTCTATTACACCCTCAATGGGTCGATTCTAACTCAAAGGAGCCGTCACGGCGGGACGGTCGGATGTTGCCCCACCGACGCTCTCCATCGTCCTGATCGGCATGGGTAATTTTCAGTGATTTTCATGCGGTCGAGAGTCGCAATGGAAGCGGTCTGAGTTGCAGGGTGGGGTGGTTGAAACGCCGAGATGTTTAGACGCTGAACTTGTTTCCCGAATACCCCGTGCCATGAAATCCTGTTACTTTGCTGTTATCTTTGCCGTGGGCCTCGGAGGGCTCAGCTCCGCCACGTTCGCGCAATCGAAGGAAGCGGATTGGTTACCGCGATTCATGGGCCAACTCGATCCCGCCAGTGCGGTGGCGCAAAAAATCTCAGAGCTCGGCGCGGATGCTTCTCGAGCCAAGACCATCGCCACCGTGGCCGGATACTTTCGCGGGCGCGACGCAGTGAGTCCTTTGTGGGAGGTGCCGGTTGACGCCGTCGCGACCCCGCTGGATATCGCGAAGTCAGACCAGGCCCTCAACGGTCTCATCACCGAGCGGTCGGGCGTGTTTCAACTCCCGCAGCACAAGCCGTGGTTGGATGCGCCCAAGAACTTTTACACCCTCTCTCGGTTTCCACATTTTGAATACCTGACGCGGAGCTATGCCAGCACCCACGATGAGCGTTACGCGGCCGCCATGGTCAGCGATATGATGGACTTCATGGTTCAGGCGCCACTGGCCAACGCGGCCAACTACCATGTGCAGGTGCCGGCCAACGTGAATCCGTGGAACTGGGTGCTGCTGCAATGGCGGGTGAAGCGGTGGATCGAGGCGGTGGTGCATCTGCGGGAGTCACCGGCGTTATCCGATGAGAACTACCTGCGCATCGTTCAGTTTATCTGGGATGAAGTGGACTGGTTGGTGCCGCATAAGAATTTGGGGCTGCACAATGGCACGTTGGGCAATGCGACCACGATTTTGTATGCGTCGTTGCAATTTCCCGAGGCGAAATCGGCGGCGTTTTGGCAGGCCGATGCGACGGCCTTACTTGAATCGTTTTTGGACACCGCATTTTATCCTCGAGAATTTTTGATCGAGCTCACCCTGGGGTATTCCGAGGGGACTTTGCTGATGTGTCGAAAGATGTATGAATCCCTGCCGGCCTCCGCGGCGAAGGACCGGATCACCCCGAAGTTGGAGGCGATTTTTGATGCGCACGTCGGCATGATGAAGCCCGATCGCGGGATCCCTCGCTACGGCGATCACGGCATCTACGATATCCGGGACCGGATCCTGCGGGCTGGGGCGAGCTTGTTTGGGCGGCCGGATCTGGCTCGGATCGCGGATGATCCCACCGCGCGCGAGCGCGCCGATGGCAAATTGTCGTTTCCCTTTGATTCTAATCCGTATTATTTAAGCGGATACTACGCCATGCGAGACGGTTGGAATGAGGCGGCCCAGTATTTGTCGATGGATGCCGGACCGTTTGGCACCAATCACCAGCATGCGGATAAATTAAGCATCACGCTGTCGGCGGACGGGGCGCCGTTTATTGTCGATCCTGGCACCTCGTTATACACTTCAGCCGACCCCGGCCCCCGCCACGACCTGCGTTCAGGGTTCCTGCATAATGTGATTACGATCGATGGCATCGACCCCAACACCGGCTGGGATCGGCACTACGCGTTTGATGTGCTGGAGAACCGTTGGGTGACCAATCCCGTTTACGACTTCCTGGAGGGCACCTATGAGTATCGGAACAACCTGCTGGACGCCCTGTGGCGGCGGAGTGTTTTTTTTGTGAAAGGCGACTACTGGATCGTGCTCGATGCGATCTATGGCGAGGGGGAGCACGACGTGGAGAGTAACCTGCAGTTTATGGTGGGCAATACCGTCGAGGTCGCAGGTGATCGCACCGTGGTCACCGCCCCCAATGGAGCGACGCTCGATGTGGTGCAGATGTTGGGCGACGGCCTGCAGACGGAAGTGATCACGGGTGATCCGCAGTTCCCGGGCACGACGTTCTTTCGTCAGTATCCTCGCTCCGTGGATTGGGTGCCCGGTGGCCGTGGTTGGGTCGGCACCTTTGGCAATCACACCCCGCTGGATCCGGTGCGCAACTATCCGGCCCCGGCCCTGCTGAAGTCGGGTCGGGTGACCTTTCCCTTTAAGGCGGTGACCGTGCTGACGCCGTCGATTGACCAGCAGGCGCGACCAGCGCAGGTGCGGGTGGTGGAGGACAACGGGCGGCAGTTTTCAATCGAGATTGTCACCGCGGGTGGCACGGTGGACGAGTTCACCTGGCGGTTGGCTGATTGGCCTGATCACGATGAAAAAATTACCGACGACACGGGGTGGTGGGTGCGCCGGATCAATGGCGAAGTGAGCCGGATCATTTTGTCGAATGCGGACGAGGTGGTGATCGAATCTGCAGGTGAAACCATCACGCTACGGTTTGACGGTGGGTTTGAGGGGCGAGTTGATCGCACCGCTGCCGGATGGGCCCTCACCCCCGACAGCTACAACGCAGTGTCCCCAACGCTGCTGAATTTTGACGTCACGCGAGACAGGCACGTGACGTCCTACCGGCCTGTCGGGATGCAACCGCTCGCCCCGAACCAGACTCACCGTTTGGACGCGAAACCGTAACCCTCTGTTGGACACAGTTTGAGGGAGGCGACCGCGCCCACCAACTGGTTCGATCCAGTCGAAGTTCGACCCCAAGCCCCAAGGTCTGATACCAACGTCTTGAATGATTTGGACTACAAAAGGTAGGGACGAACGGCTGGGCCGTCCGCATCTGCCTCAACGCGAATCCTGCAACTCTTCGCCATCCTTG
>CAXBOL010000336.1:0-5785 GCA_963977295.1 uncultured Opitutaceae bacterium | reverse complement strand
TCAACCTGCAGCGCGCCCAGCGGTCACGCCCTACCTTTAATTTAGGCCTGCCAGCGCCAGGCTTCGGCCCACCAATGGTAGCCAGAGCCTTGGGGGACGATGTGGCCGATGCCGGGCCAGGGCAGGTGGAAGCCGAAGCAGCGGGTGCGTTTGGCGGCGGCTTCGGACCAGAATTTTTGGCGAGTGACCACGGATTGCTCGGGATCATGATCAAAGGCGATGGTCCACTTGGGATCCGCGAACATGAGGAGATGATGATGGGCGAGGTCCATGAGGTGCAGCAGCTCGTCATCGCCAGATCGAATGCGGAAGCAGGCGTGTCCGGCGGTGTGACCGGGGGCAGCCTCGACCTTCACGAGTCCGCCAAACAGCTCGCTGCCGTCTTTGAGCGGAACGGTCACTGATTCGAGGATATCAAACTTCTCCCGCGCACTTTTGATCATGTTGGGGAGTGGCTTGGTGGCGCGTTTGGACTTGGAAAAATCAGGATTGGGGCCGCGCCAGAAATCGAGTTCAGTGGGCAGCACATGGAAGGCCGCGTTGGGGAAGACGGGTTTGCCGTCTTTGATGAAGCCGTTGATATGGTCGCCGTGTGCGTGGCTGAGGAATCCGGCGGTGACCTGCTCGTGAGAAATTCCGATCGTGGCCAAGCCTTCATAAAGCCAGCCTATCTGAGGGTTTTCGCGCTCTCCGAATCCGGCATCGAAGAGGATGACCTCTTTGCCGTGGCGCAGCACCAGAATATTCACGTAGAGGGGCAGAGCGGCGGTCGGTTCCCCGTGTTGCTCCATCTGCCTCTTCATCAGAGGGCGTTGTTCTTCCGGCCACAGGAGGTCCAAGCCCTCATTGAGCAAGGAGTTGGCGTCACTGATCGACCACGCTTCGACTTCACCGATGCGGAACGGGTAAATGAAGGGGCTGCGAAACGCAGCGTGGGCGGGCGATGTTTCGGTGGCCGCGAAGGTGGGCTTGCTCAGTCCGAGACCGGCGAGTGCTCCGAGGGAAGTGCCGACGAAACCACGGCGAGAGAGGGGGGGGGGGGGGGGGGGGGGGGGTATTTAAGGAAAAGAAGGGGGGGGGGGGGCGATGATGATTTCTGGCACGATGGCGCGGGGCGGCAGCTTGGCCACCGCAATGGCCATGGCGGCGACATCTTCGGGTTGGAGCATCCGGGCACGGTGTTCGGCGGTGGGCGGGACGGGGCGTTTGTCGAGGATGGGCGTCTCGACTTCGCCGGGGTGAATGTTGGTGACGCGGACGCCGTCGGGCAGGACCTCGTGATTGGCAAAGCGGCCGAGGGCAGCTTGGGCGGACTTGGAGGCTGTGTAGGGCAGACCGGCAAAGGGGAGGGTTTGCACGCCGGCGACGGAGACGACGTTGATGATCGTGCCGGTGCGGCGTTCGCGCATCGAAGGAAGCGCGGCATGGAAGATATTGAAGGCGCCGGTGATGTTGACCGTCATGACTTGGTCGAAGGCCCCGGGGGTCATGTCGGCAAATGTGCGTTGAGCCACGTTGATCCCCGCGCTGTAAACGAGGACGTCAATCGGACCGACGTGGGCGACCGTCCAGGCGAAGAGCTCAGTGACTTGGGTGCGATCGGTCGCATCGCAGGTTTTAGTGCGGAGGGTTGCACCGACGTCGGGTAACGCTTGCGCGGCAGCGAGGGACGAGGCCGTGCGCGCGGCGAGCACGACTTTGGCGCCTTCGCGGGCGAACGCGACCCCGATAGCCAGACCGATGCCGGTGCCTCCACCGACGACTAAAACGACTTTGTCAGTTAACGAATCCATGATGAAAGGGGTAGGGGTAAAAGGGGCGTGATTAAATTAGTCGATCAGTCGCCAGAATGCGTCGGAGTCGGCCAGGTCGGCGAAGAGGGCATCGGGCTGGTGCGGCGCAAGCTGATCAGAAGTGTGGTGTCCGGTGGCGACGGCGAGGGTGCGGGCCCCGATGACTTTGCCGCAGGCGATATCGTGCGGGGTATCACCGATGATCCACACGTTGGTGGGATCAAATTGATGACCGGTGTGGAGGGCTGCACGAGTGAGGGCGTGGGGGCCGAGTTCGTTGCGCACGGCGCTATCGTCGGCGAAGGCCCCGAAGGGGAAGTGATGCCAGAGGTCGAAGTGACCGAGTTTGATTTTGGCGCCACGCTCGAGGTTGCCGGTCAGCAGGCCTTGCACGACGTCGGGTCGCGCATCGGCTTCGGCGAGGCGGTCGCGGATGCCGGGCAACACCTTGGTGGACTGGTGCAAATGATCGGGCAACCCGGCGAGGTAGGCGTCGATTAGTTTCGCGGCGAGCTCGGGCGTGTGCTCGACCTCGTATTTGGAAAAAATCGCCTCGGTGATCCATTTGTCGGTGCGGCCCGCCCAATCGATATCGGAGAGGTCGGCGCTTGAACCGAGCAGCTGGGTGAGTGACGCTTCCAAGGCCCGCATGCCTGCGCCGCCCGAGGCGAGGATGGTGCCGTCGATGTCCCAGAGGAGGAGTTTCATGCGTTGAGTGAATGGTGAGCAGCTAGCGGCCACTCCGTTGGAATTCTTTCCTGATCGCTCTCGGACTTAAATTTTAACGTGGGCGAGGAGCGCGTCTTCCTCTTCCACGGGGAGGGGATCGCCGTCGACTTCAAGGATGCGGCGGGCGAAAGGTTCGAGTTGTTCCGCAGGAATCTCGACCTTACCGATGCCTTCGCGCCATTGAATAATCGGCAAGCCCCATTGCTTGTTTTCGAGAACGACGTCGGCAAACGCCCTGCGCATGGCACGAAGCGAGCGTCGAGTCTCGTCGTCGAAACGTAGAGTTGCGGGATCTTCCACCGTGGAGTCGCACGAGTCGTTCATGAACGTAACGTTTGCGGATTGTTCGACGATGGCAAGCCGCCCCGCGTCCGCGATCTCCAGCCGATCGTCTCGTTCACGAGCGATCAGTCGGGGTCGAGGGTCGGTGTTGTCGTAGAGCCGCCACTCGTGCAGGAGCGGGCGGTAGAGCTGGGCCAGATTACGGATGCCGAGGTGAAAGCGGCGTTGCTGGATCTCTTCCGGGATGTTGTGGCCGCCTTTGCGGACGCGTTGAGCCACACGATCACGGGTGATCGAGAGGGACGGAATCCAAAGGAAATCGAGACGGATGCGGTAGCCAGCGGCCCGGGCTTCTCGCAACAAGCTGGCGTAGGCGCGGCCGGAAAGGGTGGTTTCGAAGGAAAAATCGCGGCGACGCGTGATCAGCTCGCGAACACGGTGGAGCATGATGCGACCTGCGGAGAAGGAGACTGAAGCCGGATTGAAGGGAGAAAGTCCGGCGGCGATCAAGTCGGCATTCAAGAACTCCTGGCAGTGCATTTCCTGAGGGAGGAAATGTTTTACGAAGGTGGACTTACCGACGCCATTGGGACCAGCGATGATGAAGAGGTTCGGCATCATCTGTCGGGTGGCGGAGACAACGAGGATGAGAACGAGAACGAGAAAGAGAACGATTTAAAGAGCGTGGATGGCGCTTTTGCTGACGGCGAGGCCGGCTTCTTTGACGGCCTCACTCATGGTCGGGTGGGCGTGGATGGTGCGGGCGAGGTCCTCGGCGCTGCCGCCGTATTCCATGTGGGTGACGATCTCGCTGATAAGCTCGCCGGCGTTGCGGCCCAGGATTTGGGCACCGAGGATTTTATCGGTCTCCGCGTCGGCGATGATCTTCACGAAGCCATCGGCGGCGTCGTTGGCGTGAGCCCGGGCGTTGGCGGCGAAGTTGAATTTGCCGACATTGACTTTGATGCCGGCTTTTTTGGCAGCGTCCTCGCCCAGGCCGACGGTGGCGACCTCGGGATCGGTGTAAATGATGGCGGGCATCAAGTCCCAGTTGATGTGACCCGCTTTGCCGGCGATCCATTCGGCGACGGCGACGCCGTCTTCCTCGGCTTTGTGGGCGAGCATGGGACCGTCGATGACGTCACCAATGGCGTAAACGCCGTCGGCAGTGGTCTTGAGGTGCGCATCGACTTTGATGCGTTTTTTATCGGTGAGTTCGACGCCCGCGGCGGCGAGATCGAGCCCATCGGCGTAGGGGCGACGACCGACGGCGATGAGCACTTTGTCGGCGGGAAATTCGAGCGGTTTGCCGTCGCGTTCGGCGGTGAGGATGCCGTCCTTGAAGCCCGTCACTTTGGCGTTCACTTCGATCGTGAGGCCTTGGCCTTTAAGGATGCGGGTAAAGTTCCGCACGATGTCGGCATCGGCGGCTCCCGCGATTTGGGGGAGAAACTCGACGACGGTGACCTCGGAGCCGAGGCGGGCCCAGACGGAGCCGAGTTCGAGGCCAATGGCCCCGCCGCCCACGACCACTAATTTCTTGGGCACTTCCGCGAAGGCGATGGCGTGATCGGAC
Source organism: uncultured Opitutaceae bacterium (assembly GCA_963977295.1). Taxonomy (GTDB): domain Bacteria; phylum Verrucomicrobiota; class Verrucomicrobiia; order Opitutales; family Opitutaceae; genus Actomonas. Next base: position 1,405 of record CAXBOL010000336.1, on the reverse strand, counting down.
GAGACGACGGTTTCGCCGTCGAAGGGCATGAACGGGAGTTCGACGGGCGCACTGCCCGTTGCGATGACGATGTGTTTGGCGGTGAGGGCGGTGGTTGTTGTGGCTGGGTTCGCTGAGCCCGGTCCGGGGTCAGCGACCCCGGTTACAACAATCGTGTGGGCCGAGGTGAACTTGGCTTCGCCGGTGATGACGGTGACCTTGCGGGCTTTGGCGAGCATGCTGATGCCACCGGTCATTTTAGCGACGATCCCCTCCTTCTTCTTGAGCATCGCGGGAATGTCGACCGAGACGCCATCGATTTTGATGCCGTGATCGGCGGCATGGTGCTGGGCGAAGGCATAGTGCTCAGACGACGCCAATAAAGCCTTGCTCGGAATACAGCCGACATTGAGGCAGGTGCCGCCGAGAGTGGCGCGTTTGTCAATGAGGGCGACCTTGAGGCCGAGTTGCGCGGCACGAAAGGCACACACGTAGCCGCCGGGACCGGCGCCAATGACGATGAGATCGAAGGATTGAGTATTCATTTTAACGCAAGGTCGCAGAGACGCGGAGGTCGCTAAGGTTCGTTCTTGGCGTCCTTAGCACCTTGGCGCCTTTGCGTTGATGGAGTCTTAGAGGTCGAGGAGCAGGCGGGTGGGGTCTTCGATGGCTTCCTTGACCTTGACCAGGAACGTGACGGCTTCGCGGCCGTCGACGATGCGGTGGTCGTAGCTGAGGGCCAAATACATCATCGGTCGGATCACGACCTGACCGTTGACCGCCATGGGGCGATCGTTGATGGCGTGGAGGCCGAGGATCGCGCTTTGCGGAGCGTTGAGGATTGGCGTCGACAACATGGAGCCGAAAATGCCGCCGTTGGTGATGGTGAAGACACCACCTTCGAGGTCGGCGAGAGTGATTTTACCGTCGCGAGCTCGTTTGGCGACCTCACCTATGGCGGACTCAATTCCGGCCATAGAAAGGGCATCGCAGTCACGGATCACGGGAACCATGAGCCCCTTCGGCGTGGAGACAGCCACGCCAACATCGTAGTAGTGATTGCTCACGATTTCGGTGCCTTGAATCTGGGCGTTGACGCCGGGCACTTCCTTAAGCGCGTGGACCACGGCCTTGGTGAAGAACGACATGAAGCCGAGCTTGAAGCCGTTCTTTTTGACGAAGGCGTCCTGATACTTTTTACGCAGGTCCATCACGGCGGACATGTCGACCTCGTTGAAGGTCGTGAGCATGGCAGCTTGGTGTTGGGCATCGACGAGACGCTCGGCGATTTTGGCGCGAAGTGGGCTCATCTTCTTCCGGGTCTGACGCTCGGAGGCGGGGGCGGCAGCGGCAGCAGGAGCTGGTTTCGGAGTTGAGGAGGCAGGTTTCGGAGCGGCGGGAGCCGGCGCGGCGGGTTCGGACTTGG
>CAXBOL010000335.1:0-5792 GCA_963977295.1 uncultured Opitutaceae bacterium | reverse complement strand
ATTTGTTTGTCCACGCTGACGAGGCCTTCGCGCTGGGTAAAATCCAACAAACCCTGGCCGACGCGTTCGAGTTGAGCCTGATTGCTGTCCAACTCTTGCTGAAGGTATTGGCGAATCTCGCGGCTTTCGCGCGACTGCATCTCGCGGGTGTAGGTCACCACTTCCTCGGCCCAAATGTTCGCCAACTGCACGGTTGCTTCGACCGAATCGTAGCCCGATACGGTCAAGTAGAGGTAGTCGGTGCCGCGTTGTTCGGCGACTTCGGTGGACTGGCGCAACATGCCGAGGGAAATCGGGGGTTCGGCGCGTTGAGCGACACGGTTCAATACATTCGGCGAGGCAGCCAGTCCGACCAAGGTGGCGCTCGAAAGCGTGCGCGGTTTGAACGCCTCACCGATTTCACCGGCGCGAAACGAGTTGGGCACTTCGCGCTTAATCAGCTGAGCCGATACCTGATAACGCGTTTGGGTGCGCAAGTAGCCAGCGGCGGTGAACAAGATAGCGCCAACGATGGCACCGACGACGATCCAGAGGCGGCGCTGCCAGATACCGCCGAGTAAGCGGAACGGATCGACGGGCAGATCCATGCCGCCAGCTTCCGCGGCGTTTTCTGATCCGGGCGCACCGGGTGCAGCAGGTGCGGCGGCGGGGATCGGGGTTGCGGGCGGAACGGGGCCGGGGTTAGCCGGGGGAGGTGGAGTCGACTCCTCCCAATCGCTCACGCGAAGTTTGGGTTTTTCGTCGGGAGGATTCATCGGGCGGCGGCCAAGTGGTCAGCAGTGCGGTGCAGTTCCAAATCGTCAACGACCGCAGCGATGTGGTCTTCTTCGATGGTGTGGGCCCGGGCGGTGCGGGCCGCTTCGAGGGCGAGTTTGGCCAGGCGGTTGAGTTCGCGGGGAACGCCTCGTCCGGCGCGGGCAATCAAGGCCTGCGCCTCGTCGGAAAACAGGTGGCCGGAGGGATGTCCGGCGATCCGCAACCGATGTTCGAGGTAGTGGCGGCAATCGTCGGTCGACATGCCTTCGAGATGAAAGCGCAGGCTGATGCGTTGATCGAGAGGGGCGTGGGTGCGGATCCGAGCCCGGAGCTCGGGCTGGCCGAGCAGAATGAGAGTCAGGCGACCGAGCCCGTCGTCGTTGAAATTGAGCAACCGTTTGAGGTCGGCGAGGGTGTCGGCGCGCAAGTCCTGGGCCTCATCGAAGACGAGCACGAGGTGGCGGCCGTGACCATCGCCCAGCTCGTGGAGGAGGGCGCGAATCAGTTCGTAAACCTGCGCGGCGGTGCGAGCGGCGGCGATACGTTTGGCGTCCATGCCGAGTTGGGCGGCGAGGTAACGCATGTGATCGGCGAAGCGAAAGTGGGCGTTTTCAAATACGACCACCGCGAATTTGGCGGGATCGAGATCGTTGGCGAAGACCCGGCCGGTGATGGATTTGCCACATCCGATTTCCCCACTGAGCAAGCCGGCATACATGGTGCGTTCGTTGACCAAGTAGCGCAGCCGCGCCAAGGCTTCGCGGTGTTCCTGCGACTGGAAAAAGAAACGCCGGTCCGTGACGAGTTCGAAAGGACGTTCGTGAAGATTCCAGTAGTTAAGTAGTGGTGACATGGGCCTGAGCGCGACGGGCGGCAGTTTTCTGATACAAAGCGGTTAGCTGACGCGCGGCTTCTCTCCAATCGAAAAGCGCGGCGCGTTTCAGCCCCAGGGCGCGCCAATGGGTGCGTTGGGCGTCGTCGGTGAGTTCCGCCAAGGCCTGAGCCATGTCGTTCGGGTCTTCGGGATTGATGATGCGGGCGGCGTTGCCCACCACTTCGGCCAACGAACCGCGGGGCGAGGCAATGACCGGGCAACCGCACGCCATGGCCTCGACCGGGGGCAAGCCGAAGCCCTCAAACAAACTCGGGTAGACCATGGCCGTGGCCCCGGCATACCACAGGGGTAGGTCTTCATCACTGACGAAGCCTAGTGAGCGGATACGGTCACGCAGCGGCGACGTGGCGATGCGGGCGTGGATCTCGTCGGCGCCGTGCCAATCGGCTCCACCGAAGATGAGGTGCTCGGTGCGATCGGGGTGGGCGCGGGCAAAAATTTCGAAGGCATCGATGAGGCGCACGTGATTTTTGGCCGGATGTTCGAGTCGCGCGAGGTAGAGAAAATAAGGCGCCGGTTGTTCGGCTCGCCCGGCGAGAAAGTCGCTCACGGACTCGGTGGGTTCGAGATTGAATCGACCCTGATCAATGCCGTTCCAGATCACGCACTGTTTCTCCGTCGGAATATCGAAGTGCCGGGCAACATCGGCGGCGGTGGCGTGGCTGACGGTGGTGATGACGTCGGCACCGCGGGCGAGCCGGCGGGCGACTTGGCGGCCGTAGAACATGCGAGCGAAGTCATATTTCCCTTTGACGGCAAATGCCGCGCAATCGTGCACGGTGACCACTTGCGGGACGGGGGATTTCCAGATGATGCGCCGGTAACTGGGGATGTGCACGACGTCGGCGTCGATCTCGCGGAGGACGCGTCGCACGGTGGTTTGATGCCACCAAATATTGCGCACGGCGGGACGGTAGGCCTCCGGGACGGCATACCACTCGCAGCGGTCCATCCAGCGGGTGAACAACGAGGCGTCTTCGGCGAGACCGATGAGCGTGATTTTGATCGGGGCATTGATGGCCGCGAACCCGTCGAGCAGTCCGAACAAATAGCTGGCGACGCCGGAGCGTCCGCGTTGGGCGACCGTGGTCGAGAGGGCGACGCGGATCATCGTTTGTCCTCCGGAATCCCGAAGAGCGAACCCATCCGAGCGACCTTGATGACGTTGAGCACGTTGGGATTGGCGCCGTGGAGTTTTAGCGTGCCGCCGTCGCGTTTGGCGGTGAGGCGATGAGCCATGACCAGTAAACCCAGGCCCGAGCTATCCACGAAACTCACCTGACGCATATCGATAACCAGGTTTTTGGCCGCCGATGCATTCGCCCAACTTTCCTCGATCCACTTGCGCAATTCGGGGCACCGTTTCGCGATAATGTCGCCTTCGATGGAGAGGAGAATGTCGGCCGAACCATGGCTGATGACCTCGCGGGGCGACCCCGAGCGCACGCGAATGTTGGAAATGGAATCGGTGATGGGGATCAGCCGGTCGAGCTTCAAGGCGGCGAGCAGACCGACCACACTCGTGCTGGGCTGCAACAGGTAGAAATCTCCCCCTGCAGCTTTGGCTTCACGGTAGAGGCGGAGGAAGGCACCGAGGCCGGTGCTGTCCAAGTAGTCGACCTCGCTGGCGTCGAGCAGGATCAGCGTCGAGAAGGATTTGGCATTGGGCCAGGGCAGATCGTTGGCGGTGATCCGGGCGGCGTCGCAGCGGCCCGTCCACTTGAGAATCAAAGCCGGTTCGGAATCGCGGAACGAATTAATGGCGGGAGGGGGTAGCGCCATGACTGACTCCGCGCGGGAGGCCCGCTGCCGACGCAGACCCACCACAAAGAACATGAGGTCAAACAGGTAGCGATTGAACAGGCGCCGGGGCTCTTGCATCAGTCTGAACAGCCACTCGAGGCCGGTGTTGCGCATCCATACGGGGGCGCGCCGGAAGTTTCCTGCCACGAAGTCGAGCGTCGCGCCCAGTCCGATCGAAACCGGCACATGCAAACGCGAGAGATTCATGTAGATCCATTTCTCCTGTTTCGGGCAGCCGAAGCACACGATCAGCACGTGAGCACCGGCTTCATTGACACGCCGCAGGATGTCTTCGTGGTCGAAGTTGAGGAGCTTGGCGATCGGAGGGGCATACATGCCGGCGATCTGCAAGGTGGGGTGTTCGGCCAACATCTTTTCGCTGGCCATCTTCAGGGTCTTGTCCGTCGCGCCGAGGAGAAACATGCGGTGCCCTTGGGCAGCGCAATGAGCCGTGAGTCGGGGCATCAGATCAGACCCGGCGACTCGTTCCCGCAGCGGGGCGTTGAGCCATTTCGCGGCCCACAAGAGAGGCGTGCCGTCGCACAATACGAGGTGGGCTTCGAGCAGGATGCGTTGCAGCTCCACGTCTTCACTGGCTTGCGCCGCGAAATCCAAATTGGCGGTGGCGAGATATCGCGGGGTGCCCTCTGCGATCATCTGGTCGATGTGGGCGAGCGTCTCCTCCATCGTCACGTCGTGAAACGGCACCCCCAGGATGACGACGGTGCGGGGGATAGTGAGTGGATTGAGAATTTTCGACATCGGATTAAGCGCGCAGCAGGGATTCGTAGTAGTCGGATAATTGCCCGCCGAGAGCCGACCAAGTGTAGTGGTTCAGCGTCTGCTGGCGTCCGGCATCGGCGAGGGTGCGCAGGGTCGTGCGATCCCGGAGGTTGCGCGCGATGCAAGCAGCGAAATCGGTTGGCGTATCCGCGAGGCTGATATGCACGCCGTCCTGGAGGTCGAGCCCTTGGGCGCCGATGGTGGTGGACACCACGGGGCAGCCGATGGCGAGGGATTCCACGATCTTCAATCGGGTGCCGCCGCCGATGCGCAGGGGCACCATTTGCAGCCAGGCGCGTTGGTAATAGGGGCGCACGTCGGGCACCTCGCCGGTGACGGTGACGCCGGGGATCTCGCCGTAGGCTCTCACCGCGGGCAGGGGGTTTTTCCCGACGATGAGAATTTTGCGATCCGGCACGGCGGCGCGTAAGGCGGCGTCGGCGTGGGCGAAGAACCATTTGAGACCGTCCACGTTGGGGGTGTAGTCCATCGCGCCACAGAACAGCACGGTGGGCGCTGGGTCGGGTTGGGGCGGGAACGCCTCGTAGTTGAACACGGAGGGGTCGACGCCGTTGGCCAGCACGAAGATTTCGGCGTCCGATCTCACTTCGCGACGCATGAAAGTGTTGTCATCGGGACCGCACACGACGGTTGAACGCAGTTGCGCCGACGCTTGTTTTTCGAGGCGGCGGAGTTTCCAGAGATTTTCCTTCCGCAGCAGACGGTCGCGGCCCGAAAGGGTGAGATGGGCGAGCTCCTCTTGTTGAAAGAGTAAATCGACCCGGCTGCGATCCATCACACGGGGAGCCGCAGAAGGCAGCGCTTTGGCGTAGGGCCAAAGCACAAGATCGCAAAAATGGATGAGATCGTAGTCGTGGCCGGCGGCAAACGCATCGAGGGCAGGCTGCACATCGGACTGGCGCCAATGAGTGACGGTGGTGGGCAGCGGCTCCAACAGGCGTTGAGGAAAAAGACTCGGCCAAGGCGGATGTCCAAACGGGTGGAACTGCACCCGCCGGCAGAACTCGAATTCGCGTTGATGTCCGGCCTCGGCCGCCCCGTCGGCATCGAGGCAAAACAAATCCAATTCATGACGCTGCCCCAACTCGCGGGCCAGGTTAAACACCCGGTGGTAGGTCCCGCGATTGACGGGAAACGGAACGTAAGGATAGATCGCCAGAATTCGCACGGTGTAAGGCGCTATTTGAGACTTCTTTCAGCGTAATGTAAACCACTTGTGCCTAGGGTGTAATACCGATGGAGTATTTAATTCCAACCGCGCGTCCAAATTGGGCTGATTTTAACGCAAAGTCGCCAAGTCGATAAGCACGCAAAGTTAAGCCGTTAAATTATTTAGTTCATACCTCGGTGTCTCCGCACCGTTGCCTTAACGTCCAAATCCACGTGGTGATCAGGATACGGCAAATGCTTACAGTTTTCCGGCTTGGCGCCACCGGAAGAGCGTGGAGGGATGAACCCCGAGTTCAGCCGCGATTTCGGTGAGATTGAGGGAGTTTTCGGCGACCAACTCCCGCGCGCGATTCAAACGGTCCCG
>CAXBOL010000334.1:0-5795 GCA_963977295.1 uncultured Opitutaceae bacterium | reverse complement strand
CCGCCGGCGTCGCCACCCGTGAGCTTGGCTCTGAGCAGTGACGGGGAGGCCGCCCGCTTCCTGATGCAGGCGACCTTCGGGCCGCGATCATCAGATATTGCCGAGGTGCGAGCGCGGGGCATCGAGGCCTGGATTACCGCCCAAATGGCCAAGCCGATTTCAAATCATCAAGCGCTGACCATCGAGGAGCACGCCAATGACCCTACGGGGGGACGCGGCAACGACAATGCCCGGGCAGGCACCGTGCATCGGGATTCGGCGTGGTGGAAAATCGCCATCAACGGCGAAGATCAGCTGCGGCAACGGGTGGCGTTTGCGTTGAGTCAGATCTTCGTTGTTTCGGTCGAAAACGCGGTCTTGAACAATTGGCAGGAAGGCACGGCGAACTACTACGACCTGCTGGTGCAAGGAGCTTTCGGGAACTACCGAGATCTACTTGAAAACGTGACGCTGAGTCCGATCATGGGGATTTATCTCAGTCATCTGCGCAATGCCAAGGCCGATCCGGAAACGGGATCGGTGCCCGATGAAAATTATGCGCGCGAGGTCATGCAGTTGTTTTCCATCGGTTTGAATCAACTGCAACCCGACGGCACCCTTAAACTCAATCCGTCGGGTCTGCCGATTGCGACCTACGACAACACGACCATCCAGGAGATGGCCAAGATTTTCACGGGCTGGTCTTTCCGCGTGAATAATCCGAACAATCCCAACTTTTTCCGGCGAGGGGGCGCCAACTACATTGATCCCATGTCGTTGTTTCCGGATTTCCATGATACCGGACCCAAAACCATTGTCGGCGGGATTGCGGTTCCGGCCGGTCAAGGCGGTGAGGCGGATCTTCGCGTGACCTTGGACGCGCTGTTCGAGCATCCCAACACCGGCCCATTTATTGCCCGCCGGCTGATTCAGCGCTTGGTGACGAGCAATCCCAGTCCCAACTACGTTTACCGAGTGGCGCAGAAATTTGCCGATAATGGGTCTGGCGTTCGCGGAGACCTCGGGGCCGTGGTGCGAGCGATCCTGACCGACTTCGAGGCGCGCTCGCCTGAGGTTGCCGCGATCACGGGTTTCGGGAAACTGCGCGAACCGCTGCTCCGCATGACGAATTTGTTCCGCATCGCGCCGGCGACATCGGAGGATGGACGACTGGACCTGCGCAACCTTGATCGTGATTTTGGCCAACAACCCCTGAACTCGCCCAGTGTATTCAATTTTTGGGAACCCGACTATGTGCGCCCCGGGCCGTTGGCGGCCGCGGGCTTGTTTGCGCCGGAGTTTCAGGTGTTGACCGACACCACGGCGATCACGGCGGCCAACGTCATTTATGCGCATCTGTTTTTTACGCCTTCGGGAATCAGGGCTGATGTGACGGCCCTTTCGGCCTTGGCCGGCCAACGCGACGCGCTCGTCGCTCATCTCAATCTGATGCTGGCCGCCAATTCGCTCTCTCCCGCGTCCATTGCGCAACTCGCGGCCGCGTATGATGCTTTGCCCAGTGGTTTGTCACCGATCGATCGGGTGCGAAGCATGGTGTATCTCACGATGATGGCGCCCGAAGCCGTGGTGCAGCGTTAACCCCAATCTTGCCAAAAATGTCTGACGCTATTTCCGATTATTCCCGCCGTAAATTCATTGGGGCGTGTTGTGCCGCGGTGGGGTCGACCGGCCTCTTGTCGGCGTTGAGTCAGTTGCGGCTGGTTGGGGCGGTGGCCGGAGCGAATAGTGACGTGACGGACTACAAGGCGTTGGTTTGCCTGTTCCTCGCTGGTGGCAACGACGCCAACAACCTGCTCGTGCCCAACGATTCCGCAGGCTACGCGGCTTATGCGGCGGCCCGCACGACGCTGGCCTTACCCTACGCCAGCCTCCTGGGCATATCGCCGCTCACTTCGGATGGTCGCAGCTTCGGTTTGCACCCGTCGTTAAGCGGCTTGCAGGAACTTTTTGTCGCGAAGAAAGCGGCGCTGTTGGCCAACGTCGGCACGCTCGTGCAGCCGACGACTCAGGCGGAGTATCAGGCCAGCTCGGTGCCTTTGCCGCCCCAGCTGTTTTCGCATAACGATCAGCAAGTGCAGTGGCAGAGCAGTGTGCCGGACCGCCCGTTTACCTCGGGTTGGGGGGGGCGTATGGCGGATCTGATCAACGCGTTTAATGAAAATCCGCGGTTATCGATGTCGATCAGCATGGACGGACAAAATTCGTTTCAGGTGGGGAAGTCGGTCGCGCAGTTCAGTGTGAATCGCACCGGGGTCGCGGGACTTACCGGCACCGCCGGGGCGGCCGGAGAAGCGCGCATGGGGGCGTTGCGCTCACTGTTTGAGCAAGACTCCGACGGACTGTTTGAAACGGCGTTCGGGGGAATCACGACCTCCGCGATCGATACGAGTGCCCTCTTGGCCGAAGCGCTGGAAGGTGTGCCGGAACCAACCGTGGTGTTTCCCGCCGGACGTCTGGGGGATCAATTAAAAATGATTTCCCGGCTCATCCAATTGGGACCGGGATTCGGGCTCAAACGGCAGGTGTTCTTTGCCCGCTTGGGCGGCTGGGATCTGCACGACAATCAAGTCACCGCGCACGCCACCTTGTTGGATGAAGTGAGTCAGGGCATGAAGGCGTTCTACGATGCGACGGCGGTGCTGGGACTGGCCGACAAGGTTACCACCTTCACGGCATCGGATTTCGGGCGCACTTTCAACACCAACGGCGACGGGTCAGATCATGGCTGGGGCAGTCATCACCTCGTGGTCGGCGGTGCGGTCAAGGGCGGGGATATTTACGGACAGGTGCCGGTGCTCGAAATTGGGGGGCCCAATGATACCGGACGGGGGCGCTGGATTCCCACGACGAGTGTGGATGAATACGCCGCGACGTTGGCCTGTTGGTTTGGGGTGAGTCCGAGTGATCTGCCCTTGGTTCTACCGAATATTGGTCGATTCGCCACCACGGACCTTGGCTTCATGTCATGATTTCAGGGAGACGAAGAATGTTGGCGTGGATTGCCGCCGGATTTTTCGTCGTGTTGGTGATCGGATTCCGGGGATGGAAAAGATCGAGTCCCAAGCCCGACGGCTCTTCGGCACTGCAATCGGAGGCGACAGACGACCGCCTGCCGCCATCTTCTGCCGATCCGGTGGTGCCAGTATCGAATGAACGACTACGGGAATTCGAAAACGACCCCCTCGTGGGAGGTCTGTTGGATCCAGTCGGGTCAGCGACGCGTGATTTGGCCATCGTCGCGGCAGTGATCGAGGCCTGGCAGAGCAATTTCCCTCAGCAGGGGAATCCGGTGGGCGAAAACGTCGAGATCACCGCGGCCTTGACGGGGCGCAACGCCTTAAATCTTGCGCTGATCCCCGCAGATCATCCGGCGATCAATCGTCGCGGTGAGCTTTGCGACCGGTGGAATACGCCGCTGTTTTTTCACCAAATCTCGGGCACCCAAATGGAGCTGCGTTCGGCCGGGCCGGACCGAAAACTTTACACGGCCGACGATCTGCTCTGGAACCCGTAACCAGAATTCTGCCGCCGCGCTCCCCGCCTCCCGCGGGTGGCGATTTCTGCGCGAAAGAGGCGGGGAAGTGCCTCGTGAGCATCCTTTGCACTTGATCGTCACAGCCTCAATTTTACTCCAAATTGAGCCTTATACCAACGTCTTGAATGATTTGGACTATAGAAAGGTAGGGACGGACCGCCGGGCCGTCCGCAGTGGCGTGGCTGAGAGAGTTGTTCTGGAGCCATCAGCCTGATGGCGCGCCCAGCGGTCACGCCCTACCTCAGAACAAATGGCTCTAAAGTCTATTTCTCAAATGACGTTGGTATAAGAAACATCTTGGGAGTGGGATAGGTGTGAGAGATTTAAGTTTTCAAAGGGAGGTATTGGGGGAGATCCAGGCTGGATCGGCCGGTGATGCGGAGGCGTTTCTGGCGGGCGCTGGCTCCGATGGCTAGGGTGACGGCAGACTTGGGCAGTTGCAGGGTTTCGGCGAGAACGCGACAAAGTTCAGCGTTGGCTTTGCCGTCCACGGGAGGGGCTTTGAGTTTTACCTTCAGCGCGTCGCCGAGCCAGCCGACGACCTCGCTGCGGGAGGCGTTGGGCACAGCCTTGATGTTGAGGAAACACTCGGGCGTATCACTCATCGGCATGGGGAGGAGGCACGTTTAAGCGAGAGCCTCGGCGAGCGCGGTAATGATGGCGGAGGCGGGTTCCGTGCCGACGGAGAGGCGGAGAAGATCCGAGGCAATACCACTGGCTGCAAGTTGGGCGCGGCCGGCTGGGCTGGTAATCAAGTCGTAGTGGGCCAAATAGATGAAGGGACAGATCAGCGTGGTTTTCATGCCGAAACTGGGGCCCTTAGGTAGCGTCAATCGATCAAAGAAAGTGGCCAAAGGCCGTTTCAGGGTGAAGCTGATCATGCTGCCGATGTGCGCGGGAGAACGGGCGATCTTGAGGTAGTTTTCGCGCGTCCCCTCACGCAGTGACCAAAAGACTTGATCGATAGCCGGGTGGGTTTCGAGGAAGGCGACGACCTGGGCTGCATTCGCATTCGTTTGGGTGATGACGTCTTCGTAGTCGTGAATTTGGGCGGCGAGTCGGTGCAGATCGCGGGAATAAACTGGATCGGTTCGTCGGGCAATTTCGGCCCGAAGTTGATCCGCGTCAGCCCCCCGCGGATTGACGATGGTGGCTCCGGCGATGACGTCACCTTCGGCGGCGGCATATTTGGTGAGGCTATTGACGACGAGATCGGCGTAGGGGAGCACGGTCACGTTGAACGGCGAGACCAAGGTGGGGTCGATCAGGAGGCGACCGGAATGGTGGTGCACGATTTTCGCGAGGGCGGGGAGATCGGCAGTCTGAATGAGCGGATTGGTCGGGGCTTCGGTGACGAGGCCGGCGAAACGATCTCCGGCGGCCGCACAAGCAGCCTCGAGCGCCGCGAGGTCGGTGACGTCGACCAGATGCACGTAGTCACGAGGACTGGCACTGAAGCGCTGGAGTTGGGCGATGGTATCGAGATACAGCCACCCAAATTGGATCCAAACCGTGCGACCACGCGTGGCCTGCAACTCAGCCAACGAGCCCCACGCAGCGTGAAAAGCGCTCATGCCGGATGGTGCGAGAATAATGTCGGTCGACGAAGTGCCGGGATAGGCGCGAGTGAGCGTGGAAGTGACGGTAGCGAGGGCGTCGGTGTCTTGGAGCGCTTCCGGGGCAGCGACGGGTCGACTGCCTCGGGCAACCAAGCGGTCTTCAGCTTCGCGAGAGCTGAGGAAGCCCCCAGTGTTCTGCAGAAACGTTTTGGCGCGGCGATAGAGCTCGGGGACGGCCGGATGGGCGACACCATGCAGTCCATCGTGATTTATCATGGTCGCGGGTGATCCACCGAGCTGAAGAACCAGATTTTCGGCGGCGCGACGAGAGCAGGTCAGCCAAAGGTGTTGGGGTTCGAGTCCCAGTTCGGCGGCGAGTTCGGCGCTGAGTTGCTGGTTGAACGGGTGAATGACGAAACGAGGATAGCCACTGCTCATGCGGGCCATTACGGCGGGGTCCTTTTCTTCGTAGCCGACGACGTCGGACATGGTTGGCAGGCTGCAAGAGACAGCATGAACCTTGGCGGGGATCGGTTGACCGAGAGGGAGCGGTGAAAAAGGAGACATCGTGAACGGAAGGCCGTCCATGTTCAGGGTGGTCCGGCGTTTGGCAATCCCGCGCGGGGACGCGGCGGGAACTATTCGATGACTGGCGGCAGCAGAGTCAGGCGAGGGGGAACGTGAAGGTGACGGTCACTCCG
>CAXBOL010000333.1:0-5845 GCA_963977295.1 uncultured Opitutaceae bacterium | reverse complement strand
ATTCCCGACGCCGCCCTCGCCCGGATGACCAACAAGAATGATCTCGGCATTCATACCGAAATGTTTTCCGACCGGATCCTCGATCTCGTCTCCTGCGGGGCCATTACCAACCGCCAAAAGGTCGTCGCTCCGGGTCGCCTCGTGACCAGCTTCATCGGTGGCACCAAGCGCCTCTTCGACTTCGTGCACGACAATCCGCTGGTCAATTTTCACCCGTGCAATTGGACCAACGATACCGCGATCATTCGCAAAAACCCCAAAGTGGTGGCTATCAATTCGGCCATCCAGATCGACCTTACCGGCCAGGTCTGCGCGGATTCCATCGGACATCGCATTTTCTCGGGCATCGGTGGACAAATGGACTTCATTCGGGGCGCGGCCCTCTCCCCCGGGGGTAAACCGATCATCGCCATCCCCGCTCGAGCCATGGGCGGTAAAGTCTCTCGCATCGTCGCCGAACTCAATCCCGGGGCAGGCGTAGTCACCACCCGCGGCCACGTGCATTGGGTCGTCACCGAGTTCGGCGCCGTCAATCTCCATGGCAAAACCATCCGGGAACGCGGCGAAGCGCTTATCTCAATCTCGCATCCCGACTTCCGCCCCGAACTCATGCGTGATCTCTGCCAGATTCGGCACTTTCCCGCCCCACCGCCGTTGGACTGAGTCTAACCAGATCAGCGAAAACACTCGAGCGGCTTAGGCCTAAGTTCCGCAGTCAGAGTTTAAGGCGGAGATGCAAAAACTGCAGCGTCACTCCCATGCCTCACCGAAGCCTTGGCGACGGTGAGATTCCCAGACTCCCGTTCGGGCAGAACCACTCCACCGCAATTTTCTACAGGAGCCTCAGGTTTCACAAAAGGGTTTGTGGTCAATGTAGGAGCCACGCTTGCACGCGATGAACGCGGGAAGTTGGCTTCGTTAGCTTCGTTTCCTTTTGTAAATTCATCCTAGTTCCTTCCCCGATACATCCCGCCCCCCCCCCGGTCCTACGCTCCTGTAAAATCCGATTGCTTCGAGCTGACGGTCTTAACCCACACGCTTGAATTCAGTGTCCACTGCGGTATCTCGTCTAAGACCGCTTGCATGCGACAGCGAACGGCTCACGGTGAACCCCTCGCCCTAATCGGCGTTCGCCTATGTCCCCTCTGATCATCAGTTCCGGATCGCCCGTCGGTCTTTTCTTTCTCGATTTCGACTCCACCAGCGGACGCCTGGGCATCGCTAAGCCTTCGCCGATAGTCGCCGGAGCAACCTTTGTCGTATCGAACGCGAGCGGCACCCGTCTTTACGCCACTCTCGAGGAAAACAGTCATCTGGCCGCGATCGCCGTCGACCGAGCGTCAGGATCCCTCACTCTGCTCAACTCGCAACCCGTCGGCGCAGCCGGGCCGTGTCACTTGGCGTTGGATCACACCGCCCAAACCTTGGTCGTGGCCAGCTACTCTGGGGGCGCGATCTCCGCCTTCCCCGTGCAGCCAGACGGGAGCCTGGGCGAACGCTCCGCCTTGTTTTTCCATGAGGGGACTGGACCCGACCTTCCCCGCCAAGACCGGGCCCACGCCCACTCCGTCACAATTTCTCCCGACCAACGGGTATGCTACGCCTGCGACCTGACCCTTGACGAGGTGGTGGTCTACCGTCTCGGGTCCTCTCCCGGCGAACTCCTTTCGCCTACGGTTCCGCCCGGACGAGTGCCTCCGGGCCACGGACCGCGCCACGCCAAAATCACCCGCGACGGACGCTTCCTTTACGTGCTCAACGAGCTACGTGGCAGCATCACAACCTTTGCGATCGCCACGGTCGACGGTTCGCTCACGGCCCTCGACACTATCCCAACCCTGCCGCCGGATCATCACGGCTTTAACAACAGCTCGGAAATCCGCCTGCATCCGCTGAACGAAGCCTGGGTCTATGCCGCCAATCGGGGCCCCAATTCCCTCGCCCATTTTGAGCGCGATCCCGAGACCGGCCGACTCACCTCCCGCGCCATCGTCCCGTCCGGAGGGGACCATCCGCGGAACTTCGCCCTTTCGCCCGACGGACGTTGGTTGGTGTGTGCCAACCGCTACGCCAACGAGGTGGTCACGTTCGCCATCGATGCCGAAAACGGCAGCCTTTCCGCCACTCCCCATCACACGAGCGTGCCCGATCCGTGCTGCGTGATGTTCCGTTCATGACGGTTAGACTCCATTTGCATCACATTTTCATAAAAATTAGGTAACGCCGCGTTGACTGCGACGCCGTGCCCGCCCTTCACTTCTCCAACTCTAAAAACCCTAGATGGTCAGCTCCAACACGCCCGCCACGCCTGAAGACGCTTCGTCTTCTTCAAGCGCCACCCCCGACTTAACTGACGTTGTCATCCGCATGGCGGGCAACTCCCAAGATGGTATCCAGACCATCGGTGCATTTCTCGCCCGTTTGGCGGGTCGCAGTGCCCAGGATGTCATGACCTACATGACGATCCCGTCCACCATTTCGGGAGGCCCCTCGATCTTCCAAGTCCGCATGGGCACCGGCGACATTCTAAGCTCCGGTGACGAAGCCGATTTCCTCGTCGCGTTCTACGAGCACAGTTACGCCGCCCACATCGGCTCCCTGCGCAAGGGCGGTGTGCTGATCTACGACAGTGACCATCTCAAACCCGACACGACCGGCGTGGATTGCCTCGCGGTCGGAGTCCCCATCACCAGCGCCACCATCGAAGCCGTGGGCGGATCCGCTAAAGAAAAAGGTAAAAACATCTTCGTGCTCGGTCTGCTCTGCCGCCTCTTCGAACTAGAAGTCGCCAAGCTCACCGCCCTCATCAAAGAGAAGTTCGGCAAGTTCGGTGAAGACGTCATCCGCAACACCATGTTGGCCTTCGATGCCGGTTATGCCTGGCCCGCCGACAACATTCGCGACGTCTACTTTAAACTGAAACCCGCCGAAAATCACTCCGGCCGCCCGATGGTCACGACTGACGGCAACACCGCTCTGACCCTCGGACTCCTCGCCGCCGGCGTGCGCTACGGCTCCGGCTATCCGATCACGCCATGGTCCACCATCATGGAAACCCTGCGGACCGAGTTGCTGAAATATGGGGGAACCTTCGTCCAAGCCGAAGACGAACTCGCCGCTGTCTCCTATGCCATCGGATTCGCCTACGCCGGTCATCTCTCCATCACCGGCAGTTCCGGCCCCGGCCTTTCCCTCAAGATGGAAGCGCTCGGCTGGGCCACCATGGCTGAGCTCCCCCTCATCGTTATCAACGTGCAGCGCGGTGGTCCGTCGACCGGACTCCCCACCAACGTGGAGCAATCCGACCTCATGCAGGCCATTTATGGTTCGCACGGCGACACGCCACGTATCGTGCTCGCGCCTTGCGACGTGGAAGACTGTTTCTATATCGCCCTCGAGGCCGGTAAATTGGCCCGCAAATATTCCTCCCCGGTCATCATCCTGACCGACCAGGCGCTCGCCTCCCGTATCGAAGCCTTCGACGAACCGGACATCGACAGTTTGATGGTCGATCCGACACCCGATGTCGGACCGCGCGGAGCCGACTTTAAACCTTACCCCATCAGCGAATTGACGCGCCACGCACCTCCTGGTTCCCGCATGGATGGCACCGCTTACCCGACCGTCACCGGTTTGGAGCACGACGAATTTGGTCATCCGTCCGGCAACCCGGCGTTGCACATGAAGATGACCGCCAAGCGTCGCGACAAACTCCGCGCCCTCGGCCGCGAATTGCCCCGCCCCGAAATCCACGGAGATGATTCGGGCGATATCCTGCTAGTCGGCTGGGGTTCGACCTTCGGTCCCATCCGGGAAGCCGTGAACCGGGCCCGCAAAGCGGGTCAAAAAGTCGGCCACATTCAAATTCGCCACCTGCATCCGCTTCCCCCGGAACTCGAGCGAATCTTCTCCCGTTTCCGCCAAGTGTTTGTCGTCGAGATGAACGATCGCGGCCTATACGGCTACGGTCAGCTCGCCACGTTGCTCCGCGCCCGCTACGCCAACCCTGCCATTCGCAGCATCACCAAGACCGACGGCCTCGCCTTCAAGGTCAGCGAAATTCTCGCGGGCGTGGCAGAACTGTCCGGCGCGCGCAGCGCCAACTTCTCCGAGTATCCTTCGGTCTAACCCCGCCTCTTCCTCTTTTTTAAACTTCCTTTAATCATGTCCGAAATTGCTCTCGCTCCGGAAGCCCCCAAACTCACCAAAAAAGCCCTCACCGCCGATCATCCCACGTGGTGCCCGGGTTGCGGTGACTTCGCGGTGCTCGCGTCCTTTTACCGCGCCCTCGAACAACTCAACTACCCGCACGAAAACATCGTCACGATGGCTGGCATCGGGTGCTCATCGCGGTTCCCTTACTTCGTCAACACCCACGGCGGACACTTCATCCATGGTCGATCCGTCCCCTTCTCTGCTGGCATCAGTCTTAGCCGACCCGACCTCAAGGTCTTCGTCTTCGGTGGTGACGGCGACGGGTTCTCCATCGGCGGCAACCACCTCGATCATGTGGCCCGCAAAAACGTCAACCTGACCTACGTCATCATGGACAATCAGGTCTACGGCCTGACCAAGAAGCAGACCTCCCCCACCTCCCCCATCGGCTTCAAGAGCAAGACCGACCCCTCCGGCGCGATCGATCAGCCCATCAATCCGATGCGTAAATTGGTCAACAGCGGCGCCACCTTTGTCGCCCGCAGCCACGCCACGCAGGTCAAACACATGGTCGAAATGATGACCCGCGCGGCCCAACATCCCGGCTTCGCTGTGGTGGAAATCCTGTCCGAATGTATCGAGTTTTTCCCCGGGGCGTTCGATTCCAGTGTGCCGCGCAAAGGCGGCGAGTTTGTCACCATCGACGAATCCGTGCACGACAAGACCGACATCACTGCCGCCATGACGATCGCCAGCGAACCTTGGCCAGGCCGTTTCGGGGTTTACCTCGAAATTCAGCGCCCCACCAAAAACGCCCTCGAGGCCGACCTGATTAAGGTCGCTCGGACTCGCACTAAGAATGCCTCCGACGCCGACTTGCTGAAAGCCACCTTCGCCAAGATGCGGTAACGGTTCCGGCGCGTCGCTTCGGCTCCGGCAGATCGACGCGCCATTTAGACCCAAACTTCGTCGGAAACCCCGCCCGCCATGACCAGCCGACGCCTCGGGTTCCTTTTCTCGTTGCTATGGGTCGGCTCGGCCTTTCTGCCAGCGGCTGACTTCCTGCCGAAATGGGACGCCGGCTACCGCGGCGAAATCCCCGACGTGCCGGTGGTCGTGAGCGTGAGTGCCGAGGCCATCGAAGAGGAAGGGCAATTGGCGATTCAAACGGCGATCGATAGCATGAAAACTCCCGGCGCGGTGCTCCTGCCCGCCGGCGTCTTCGAACTCCACGGGCCCATCGCGCTTCGCTCCGGTGTTGTGCTTCGCGGTGCAGGCATCAGCCAGACCCACCTGAAGTTTCATCCCATCGTGGACGACGCGTTTGAAGGTCCGGTGCGTCCGGCCTTCGGCGCCATTCGATTCGAAGGACAACGAGGCACCGCGGAATTCCCGATCGAGTCCGGGTTTGAACGCGGATCGAGCACGTTGCACTTGGCAGACACGAGCGTGTTCGCCGTCGGGCAGATGATCTTGGTCTATTCTGAAAACGATCCCGAACTCATGTATACCGATCCGCGCTGGAACGCCGATTGGGCCATGCAATCGCTCGCCCAAATTGTCGAGATCGTCGGGATCAATCACCGCACAGTGACCTTGGACGTGCCCCTGCGTCTCACCTACCGACGCGATCTCCACCCCCGGTTGCAAATCATCGATCCGATCCAAAATGCCGGGGTCGAGGACCTCA
>CAXBOL010000332.1:0-5852 GCA_963977295.1 uncultured Opitutaceae bacterium | reverse complement strand
ATCTTCGACAGCCTCGACGGGTTTGAGGGCAAGTCGCTGGTCATTGGCGGCGACATTTTTGAAGTGCGGGAGTTGTCCGACGGCAAAATTTTGGTCGCAGGCAATCTGAAGGTCGACGGTCAACCGGCGATGTTCGTCCGACTCTTGCCGAATGGGACCCGGGACGTGACCTTTGATCGTCCCGAACTTTTCACCCAATATTGCTATCGCATGGGGCTGGACTCCACCGGTCGAATCTACGGAGTAGGGTTGCTCGCGGCGGGTCGGTTTGATCCCATTCTGAAGCTTTTCCGGTTTCGTGCCGACGGTTCATGGGATGAAACGTATCAACCCGATTTACCCGCCAGTAATTATTACGCCACGGCGTTGGCCGTGAGCCCCACCGGACAGGTTCATCTCGGCGTAAGTTTCACGGAAAACGGGAACCAAAAGGCCCGAGTGCTCAACGTGGCACCCGATGGCTCGGTGGTAGAAACGCCTTGGGCCGATTTCGATGATCTCCTCGAGATCGGGGAACTCATGTTCGACGACACCGGGAATCTATTGATGGTGGGACTCCCGACGTCGCGCAGCAAAATGGCCTGGCGAAGGGTGGATTTCGCCGGCGCGGTGGATGACACGTTTAGCGGTGAAGGCGGCTCCGGATCGTCTGCCGTGCGGGCCGTGGTGGCATCCGATGGAGGCATCCTATTCACCAACGGCGTCGTGGTGTATCGAGTCGATGCCGCCGGAACCTTTTTGAATGAGCCGATTGCACGTTCCGCCACCGCCCCGATGAAGGGCATCGTGCGGGATCAACGCGGCGGCGTGGTGGTCGGCGCGGGAAGCTGGGCTGGGATCCAAATCAGCGGTAGCCTGACGCGAGTGGATGAATTTTACACGACGGATAATTCGGTGTCGGCAACGTTGGCGCGGGAGGGAGTCGCGCACGATCTCGTGGTCGAACCGGACGGTAGCGTCGTGTTGGTGGGAGATTTTGAGCGGGTGAACGGTTTGCCTCGGTCGCGCCTCGCGAGACTGAATCCGGATGGGTCGGTCAGTGCCGCGTTTGCCAACTCGGCGCTCAACGGCACGGCACGATTGCTGCGTCGCCTGCCCGATGGGCGATTACTGGTGTCGGGAGATTTTTCCTCGGTCGGCGAGGTAGCCCGCAACGGGTTGGCCCGACTGGAGGTGGATGGGACACTGGATTCAACCTTCACTCCGCCGGGATTGTGGATCAACTTTGGAGACTTCGCCACGACGGCCATGATGCTGCCCCTGTCCGACGGTCGCCTTTTGATCGGCGGACGATTCTCCGCGCACTACACTTCCGACTACCGTCAGCGCCTTTATCGTCTCAATCGTGACGGTTCGATCGACGCGACTTTCGCGCCGATCTTGGCCAGCGGTTCGACCGACATCAGCGGTGCGGTGGAAACGGTCAGCGGCGACGTGCTGGTGGGAGGCGGCGCGTTCAATGAAGCGGGCAACGCCAATGTCGTGCGTATCCACCCCGATGGCACACGCGATACCTCCTACCAACCCGACAGTGCCAGTCTGCAAAATATCGCGGGGCTGGCTTTGAGTTCGAATGAGGAGTTGTGGCTGCTGGGCAATCCCGCCATCGGGCGGCTGGGGGCGAACGGGGCCCCAAATCAACTGTCCAACAACGCACCCTTTCTCACCGGCGGCATGGTCCTGTCCCAAGGCGACTACGATCTCTATCCGCAAAGGGACGGTTCCCTGATCATCCTGGGCGGTGACGAGATCAGTGATCGATCCGGGAACGCAGGCGCCCATGCCGTCCGTTTGTTTTCGGAAGGTTCGTTCGACGCCACCTTCCGTATCGTGGATTTGAAGCAACGGGTGACAGCCTCGGCGGAAATTGATTCAGGTGGGTTTGTGCTGGCGACGGGGGGCGACGTTCGCCGCACGCGCGATCTGCAAGCTCCGCGGCGAACCGGAACGACCGGCAGCACCTTGGCCCGCAGCGGTGAGACCATGGTATTCGACGCGATGATCGACGGAAATTTATTACAGTATCAATGGTTCAAGGACGGCGTGCCCTTGCCCGGTGAGGTGCAGCCCTGGCTGATTCTGCCGGACCTTGCTGCCGCCGACCAAGGACATTACACCGTGCGCGCCATGAACAGTCGAGGCGCCGCCTGGGGCAACACAACGGCGTTGGAGCTCGTCGATGCGGCGACCGGCCTGGCAGGAACCCATCGTATCGAAGCGGTGGCACGAACGGACGGATTGCCGGAAAGCCTGTTGATCTCAAATCAAGTTACCCTTCGCGGCGAGGCGAGCGAAGTCCGTTGGAACGTGCTGCTGCCCACCGGTTGGGCTCTGTTTAACGAGTCTGTGTCGGAGGCGACCTCGTCGCCGCCCGACGGCTCGATGGAAGTGGCCACGTGGACCTGGCGGAACGTCACCTCCACTGCGCAGACATTCAGTTACCGATTGAAACCCACGGGGCCGATGGCCGCGAACCCGGGCTTGGTGGCCATGATGGAGGCCGATACCCAGACGGGCTTGATTGAGAAAATAGTGCGGCCCGATCCGTTGGGTCTGCGCCAGGGCTTTTTTCACGACGCCGACACCAATGGAGATCGGCGTCTCTCGCTGTCGGAACTATTACGGGTGATCGAGCTGTATAACGGAAGAGTCGGATCGATCCGCTTGGGAGGATACAAAACGGACGCCACCCAACCCGACGGATTCAGTGCGGATCCACAGGTCGTGTCCAACTCCGTGTTCGCCAACAATCTTGACCACTATCATGCGGCCGACACCAATCGCGACGCGCAGATTTCTTTGAGTGAACTCCTTCGTGTAATCGAACTCTACAACACGCGGGCCGGCTCGATGCGAACCGGTGCCTACCGCCCGTCCTCCACCACGTCGGACAGATTCGAGCCATCCGAGTAAGGAACTAAATGGGGACTGGTTTTGGGTCAGCTCGGACGGGGTCAGGTCGTCACTTTGTCTACATTGAATCTGGGGAAGGCTTTACCGGCATCCGACCCCTCAGATTGTCCTGCTACTGGATTTCCAACCTGACTGTTGTTCCACTTTCCCAACTGGTTAGCAGCCATGCGGCCGAATTCACAAAGTAGACAATGTGACGACATGACCCTCTCGCCTCTGCCCTCTAATCCGAGCCCGGAGCGAAGCCATCGACCGAGTCTCCGGCGACTCGATAAGCGCCGGTTCTAGACGTGCCGGCCCGCGTATTGTAGAGCTCAATGACCCGGAGTAGCTCGCCGAGCGAAACTGTCGCATCGTTGTCCGTATCGGCACTGTGGAAAACCGAAACCTCACCGAACGCCCCGTCTTCCAAATCGACATCGAACCCATCAACACTGCGGGCGTTCAGTCGATAGCGACCCGTTCTACTCGTGCCACTACGGGTGTTGTAGAGTTCGATAACCCGCAACAGCTCAGACAGGTCGATGTTTCGGTCACGATCCGTATCTGCGGCATGATGCGACCGTCCAAATATTCGCAAGATCAAGGGATCAGGATTTGCCAGTGACTCCAAGACTTGGCCTTTCGAAGACACCGTGAAAACCGCAGGAAATCCCCAAAGCCCGACCGCGGAGGCTGGCGGAATCAGATCGTAGTAGATCTGCAATCGCTCCTTGGTCGGATTCTGCCAACTCCATTCCGCAAGGCCGGTCACGAGATCAGTTGGTGCCGAGTCAGCAAAATCGTTGTAAATCGGTCGTAGCGCCCAACCTTCAGGCAAAAGCACCGACCAGGTGATTTCAGCCGGATTGCCGGCGAACATAATCCGCCCCATGACCTGCAAGAGGGTATCTTCATCTTCGCGAGAAACGGGAAACGCCGCGCGGTGAATCCCTCCCGCGTTGGATTGAGCATCCAAGACAGTCAATTCGTGTAGCTGGCTCACGGCACCACCCCGGTCATTACGAGCGACGACGGCGTAGACGGCGGTATCACCCACATCCGGCTCTGCTATCTGCAACACAGCACTCGTCGCTCCCGCAACTCGGGTGCCGTTGCGATACCATTGAAATGAATCAGCATACCCAGATACATTCGCAACCAAGCGAATTGGTGCATCAGCAGCGACTCCCAAAGGGGCCTGAAGAGAGACTTCCGGTAACTGCAAAGGTATCGTTCGGCGCAGTTCGCCATCCACTGCCATGATAAACTCACCGGATTCGAGCTGCAGCGCAAAATCTACGCCGCTCTCAAGACCTTTAATTTCGAAACTTTCATCTACGCTGCCGTCTTCATTGAAGCGAACGGCAAAATCCCTACGTTCCGTGCCGACTCCCGGGTCTCGGAAGCTCATATTGCCCATGGCAATCATCTTACCGTTCGCCTGCCGCATGACATTCGGTATTCCTGCAACGGATGGGGAGTATGGCATGACCGCAGCCGCGCTGCGAAACGCTGATTCAGAACCTCCATCCGAATCGAACCGTCGGAGCGTATGCTGACTGAATCGCCAAATCCGATCTTCCATGTCGGTGAATACTCGCACCCCAACCTGATCGGGCACGCTCTCGATCGGCTCACCGAGCGCGCGGGAACCATCTGGTTCGATCCAATAAAATATTCTGGATAAATTGGGTTGAGGACCGCCCGGCGCTTCGATCAAGAGCATCCCATTCAAGAGTTCGATAAAATCCGTAACACTCAGGCTATTCTTTACCCAGAGGCTGAGATTCGATTGGAAATTTGCATCCAGAGTCCCGTCATTGTAAAACTGATACATTCCTTGTTTTGAGAAACTATCTCCCGGAAGTCGAAGCAGCCCCGAGGTGACAACACGCCCCGACGAAGAAACCATGAGATCATAGTGCTCCAGCATTCTGTTAAAATCCTGCCAATAGAAATCAGCGCCAAACTTAGAGTCGAGTGAACCGTCTGATTGGATCTTCGTAAACCCACGGGCGTCGGTTCCAAATGACTGGAAAAACGCCCCCCGAAGGAAGAGATTCCCTGATGTGTCAACCGTGGCTGCTCGCACGAACCCATTGACCGCATTGGTCAGAGATTGAGGATCCAAGGTGCCGTCGCTTTTCAATAGCGCTACGTAATCACGGGGCTTGCCGTCAACCCGGACAAAATCTCCCGCCACAATGTAACGCCCATCGGTTCGGCGGCTAATGTGATTCACAACTCCTCGATCAAAAGATGAATAATCGAGTTTCTCGGAAGTGGTGAGGTCGACATCAAACCTTTGCAAAGAATTGCGTGGTTCGCCTGGCGACCAATCGCTACGAACCGTCAAGGGTCGCCCGGATGCGTCGACATAGACTCGGGCTCGAACACTCAGCTCGTCCGGAGAATTACTTGCCACCAACCGCCCGGAAGCGTCGATTTTTTCGAGCGTAAGCGAAGATGCGACATACATCCCCCCACTAGGAATGACGGCAGCTCCGGCGGTGATGACGTAGAGTCCGTCTCCTCCAAAATCGGCATCCGGTTCTCCCGTCGGCGAAAACCGTCTCCAACCCATGGCGTATGAACCGCCAATCGAACCATGCAGGTAGATCCTGTCGAGATTGTCTGTTCCCAACGACCCCAGACTCGTAAAAGCGGTTATGTCCAACTCGCGCACTAGACTACCCGTGTTGCTTAAGATCCAAGCTTTGGGTGTGTGTCGGTTTTTAGACGCGACCACGACGTTTCCCGACTGGGCCAACGCCAGATAGTCAATCGATTCCGACAGGGTGGACGCTTGATTAAATGCATCATCAATCGAGAAATTTGAGTCCAACCGATACACGATGGCCTGTTTGTCCTCTTCCTCTCTAAAGATGTCTTCTCCAAGTTTTCGAGCAGACAGGTAAACTTGTCCCGACGCAGATTTCACCATGGCAGTTACCCAA
>CAXBOL010000331.1:0-5860 GCA_963977295.1 uncultured Opitutaceae bacterium | reverse complement strand
CAACGTGAACTCAGCGATATTCTCATCGTAGACCGTTCCAATGTCACCGGCCTGATCGACCGCATGGAAACGGCAGGATGGGTGCAACGGTTAGCGGTTCCGGGCGATCGACGAGCTTACCAGGTCAAACTCACCCCACCCGGGCGCAGGCTCTGGCAGAAGGTCTACCCTCACTACGAACGTGCCGCCGACGCCGTCGTAGCCACGCTGACCGCAACCCAACTTCGCACCACCGCGGAAACGCTTGCCCGCCTCGAAGAACAAGCCGCCCCACTCGGCGCATAGTCAGGCCTCCCCCTCCTCCCTTTCACCCCTACCTTCACGCCCATGCTTCCGGCCGACCTCATCCCCCAACGCGTGCGCCAACTCGAATCACAGGTCGCCCAGCTGCAGCAACGCATAGCCCAACTTGAAGCGGTTTCCTCGGACTTGAAATCACCTTCCGTTGTCGTCCCCGCTTCTGCATCTGCTCCCTCGCTGGCTGCCCCCGCGCCTCAACCCACTCTGCCGCCTCAGTCTGCAACACCACCAGTTACCCGCGGCGGGGACCCGGTCCCGCCGACCCCTCCCCGCCGCCCGTCTTCTTCCGAATCTTTACCGCCGCCGCTGCCGCCCATCGCTCGACGGCCCTCCGCCCTGCATGAACTTCTCGGGACATTGCAATTGCTTCCACCTGCCAGCGGTTCGAGCAACGAAGCTCAACTCGGAGGCTGGTGGGCCACTCGCATCGGCGCCCTACTGGCAGTCATTGGCGTGGTGTTTTTTGGTATCTACATTTCAGCTCACACTGCCGCGTGGGTAAAGTGGCTCGAACTCGCCACCATCGCGGCAACCGTCACCGTCGGCGGACGCTGGCTCGAACGCAGAGCGCTCCGCGTGGGTCCGGTGCTGGTCGGTGCCGGTCTGGCGTTGATTTTCTTCACCGCCTTTGCGGCCTATGCGGTGCGCCCGGTGCAGATCGTGGAGTCGCCCGCCCTGGCCGGACTGCTCCAAGCCGCCGCCGTCAGCTTGATCGGCTTCGCCGCATGGCGACGACACAGTCCTACGACTGCCACCATGGCGGTGCTGCTCGGATTCGTTTCCACGTTCTTCTCCCTCGACGCCGGGTTCTCGGATATCACCGGAGTCGCTGGCATCGCCCTCGCTCTCGCCGCCGTGACTTTCCGCCTGTTGCGCGGATGGTCGGGCCCGCTCTACTGCAGTGTCGTGCTCAATCCCGTGCTCCTGCTGGTTCTCACCTCCGACATTTGGAACCGCCCCGGCGTGCACCACGGATCCCTCTTCGTCTACGGTTTTATCTTCGCTTCCTTCGCCGTGCACTTTTTCCCCGCGCACCGGGAGGCCATTCAAAACCACGGCAAAGTAGATCGCGCTCATCATCGTATCCAAGCGATCAACACGTCGCTCTCCATCATCGTCGGTTTCGTTGCGACCAACACGTTGCTGCCTTCCATCGAGCTGGCCCACTTCTTCTTCGGTGCCGGACTCATCCTCGTTGCCGCCACCGTCTGGGCGGGGCGGGTCGTGCCCCAAGACAGCCTCTTCAGTCTCTTTGCCGTCAAAGCCGCCTCCCTCCTCGCCCTGGGGGCCATCACCCAATGGGACGCCCGCACCCGCTGGGTGGCCCTCGTCGTCGAAGCCCTCGTTCTTTTCGCCGCCGCGCAACGCACCGGTCGCAACACCTTGCGCATCGTCGCGCTCCTTGCGTGGTTCATTTCTTTGTTATTCTTCGTGGTCGACATGCCTGAACTGCGGGGCGCATTACTCTCACCCGCAGGTCTCGCCGTGCTGCTTTACCTCGGCGCCAGTCTGGCACTGCTGCACTGGTTCACCCGACTCAGTCCTGAGGGGTCCCGATTATCCCATGGCTATGTTTGGGCCCTCGGCGCCGCCGCCGCGATCCCGCTTTTGCAACTAGCCAAGGTCACGGCCCATGAACCTTGGGCCATCCTCACCAATCTCGGCCTTGCCCTCGGATTTGCCGCCTTTGCGTGGCGTTTCCGCACCCGGATCGCCATCCCCGGCGCCGTGCTCGCAGTCATGTTCGCCCACCTCGGCGTGCATTCGTTTCCAGAAACTCAATATCCGTTAAGTTGGCTTTGGGTCGGCACCACCCCACTTGGGTTGCTTTCTCTTTTCGCCGCCTACCGGCTGAGCCGCTGCCCCATCAGTCCGGGTTCCGAATCGACCGCCGAAACCAATCAAACGTTCGGCCTTCAGCTGGCCCTCGTGCTCCCTGCCATCCTGGCTCTCGCCAGTGCCCTCGGGCGGACTTTCCCCGCCCACCTCGCCCTCGCCGGCACCGCCGTCACGGCCGTGATGATTACTGCTTTCGGAGTTCGCCTCCCTCGCTCCGCGTTCTCCCTCGCGGGCATGGTGAGTTTCACGCTCGGCTATTTCTTTTTGAGGCTGCCCGTGATGGGGGAATCACATCCGGAGGAACCGCTACTGGGGCTTGCCTTCGCCATCGCCTGCGTGCCCAGTCTTTGGATACTCGGATCCAGACTCCAACCTGCCGGCCAATCCGAGGTGAACGCCGCCCACTGGATCATCGGCCTCGCCGCCGTGCCACTGATTTGGACCACCGCCTTTCACCATTTTGCGACCACCCTCGTTCCCCTTCTTATCCTGGTCATCGGCGGACTCTTCAGTGTCATGGCCAGCCGGCTTCGTCTTAATTCCGCCTATGCCACTGCCAGCGCGCTCGGGCTTATCACCACCTCCTGGTTCACCTCTCAACACCAGTGGATCCGAGCCGACGGAGCCATCGCCATTCTCGCCAGCCTCTTCGCCCTCGCCCTTGGCCTCGCCGTCCAACCGCTCTTCGCGCAACGCCGCGACAAGGGGTTGGACGCGAAAACCCTCCAACTGTGGCGCATTATCCAAGCAATTCTTGCCGCGTGGTTAATCACCCACATCGCCCTTTCCTCCCAAGCCCCGTGGCAAGATTACGGTAGCGTGCTTTGGGCGCTGGGCGGCATCGCACTTTTCGTGATCGGTCTCGTCGGCCGCGCCCGCTCTCACCGCATCACCGGTCTTGTGCTACTCGGCCTCTGTATTCCGCGAATCTTCATCCACGACATCGAGGAAGCTAAACACCGCATCGCAGCCTTCATCGTCCTAGGTCTCATCCTCCTTTGGGTAGGCTTCTCCTATCAAAAATTCCGCCACCTCATCGACGGGTCAACCGACGAAGAAAACCCCACCCCTTAGAATCGCACTTGCGCGCGATACTCCTGGCACCGCGACCCCGTCCCTCACCAGCAGGGACTTCGATCGTTGCAGCCCGTCGCCCACACCAGCGGCGAAAAGCCTACCCAGTTTCCACCGTCGGATGCACCCACGGTCCACGATAGTTACGCGCCAGTAACGCCGTCGCCTCCGCATCTCCCGGCACCGTGCGCGAGACCGGATCATAACTCACCGGACGCCCCAATTGCTGTGCAATATTCGCCAACACACAACTCGAGCTCGAGATGTGCGCCTCCTCAATATCCGCCACGGGCCGACCACGCGTTTGTCGCGCCCGCATGAAATCCTGCGCGTGGCCTTTTTCCGCCACTCCGATCACCTTTTCGACACTCGCCTTCAGGTTGATATGGGCCGGATTGCCATCGGGGGCCAACATGTGAAACGCCTCCGGCTCATCATCCCCGGCGGGTTCGAATAAATAGCCCAATGTCGTCGTCGTGAGTGTTCCGTTTTCACCGATAAACTTCACGCCCCATTGATCCGTCCAGTGTCGCACCGGAATCGGCGAAATACCCCACGTGCGATGCTCCCACGTCACGCGCAGGCCCGGGTATTCAAACACACAATTCTGGGTATCGGTGATGGTCGCATCCGACGCCGTCTCGACCAACACGCCTCCCGAAGAACTGATCTTCGTCGGCCAGCCCACGCCCAACATCCACCGGGCGATATCAAACATGTGCACGCCCATGTCGCCCACCACGCCATTGCCATATTCCTGAAACCGCCGCCATCGCCGCGACTCCAACCCGACGTTGTAAGTCCGTTTCGGTGCCGGCCCCGCCCACATCTCGTAATCCAAATGCGCCGGCGGCGGCTCCTCCGGAAACACTCCCGACCGGCCCATCCCAAGATAACAATACGCCTCGACCAACCCGATCTTACCCAGTCGTCCACTGCGGATGAATTTTTCCCGTAATTCGGCAAACATCGGCAGACTCCGTCGCTGCGTGTTCACTTGCACTACCCGACCATATTTGCGGGCGGCCGCCACCAGCGCTTCACCTTCGAGCACGTCGACCCCAATCGGTTTTTCGAGAAACACATCCACGCCCGCGCGCATCGCTGCAATCGCCGGCAGCGCATGCCAGTGGTCCGGTGTCGCCACAATCACGATATCGAGCGGCACCTCCGCCAACATCACCCGATAATCCCCAAAACTCCGTGGCTCCCCGCGTTGGTATTTCGCCACCAACTCCCGCGTCTTCGCCAGATGCTTCGTATTCACATCGCACAGCGCCACCACGTCGATTTCGGTGTAGTTGAAGAAGCTCTCCAGGCTCACCCCGCCATACCACCCGCAGCCAATCATCCCCATCCGCGGACGACTCCCCGCCCCCGTTGCCCCTAACACCCGCGGACTCGCCGCCACCACCGCACCCGCAGCGGCCAGACCAGACACAAATTCACGACGATTCATAAAGGGGAGAGAGGTAACTTTTTTCAGATCCGACCAGAAACCGCTCCAGTCGTAGGGATATAGACCGACTCAAACTTTTTCTCCCTGTCTTGTCGAATGCTCCGACCGGCATATTTTCGCGCCGCTCTCTTCTCGACCCGTGCTTTGCAATCGCTAGTTCATCCCACGATCTTCCGGATTAATGAGCTTCTCGTTTCCGCTAATCCTCTTTACCCGACCTTGCCTACCACCGACACCAAAGAAGTCCGCCCCTTTAGCAAGACGCGTCACGTGCTCGACGCCACTGGCGCCATCCTCGCCGTGCCCGCCGATTGGGATTTGCTGCCGCCCGGCGACGCCGCCCTCAGTCGCCGCATCAAGGCCGACGGCCCGTCCTGGACCATGATCGAAAAGAAGGGCAACAAACGCTTCTCCCGCGGCATCTGGGCCCCCGCCGATCGCATTACCGCCCTGCGCAACGCCCTCGCGCTCGAACGCACCGATCCAAGCTACCAAAAGAAACTGGATGCGGGCCGTCGTCGCCGCGCCGTCGCTGAAACGGCCTATGTCGAAGACTTCCGCGGGGCGATCCTCACGTTCCTCGCCTTTCATCCGCGCTACCAACTTGCCGCCCGGGCCATGGCTGATCGCATCACTGCGCATGCCACCCCCGTTGGCAGCGGCACGGTCGCGCGCACGCAACGCATTCCCATCGAGCAACGCGCCGAAGCCGCCACCATCGCGTGGATGCGGCACCAAACCACCGGCTACGATTCGATGCAGATCGCCCGCCGCAAGGGCGAACGCCGCGAAGTCCGCCGCCAACTCGCCCAGCGCTCCCAACACCTCCTCTCCCGCTACCGCCAAGGCCAATCCATCGATCCGAATTCCTGCCCGTTGCAAGCAGCGCTGAGATCCAATGTGTCGACCTAGGCCATCCTGACATGTTAATTCCAGGAGGGTCGTAACGATTCAGCTAGTTGAACCATTGAAACTGTAGGAGAGGTCTTACAGCCCGACTTGAACGGCCACTCCACTGAAGGTCGGGGGTCTAAATCCACTGAAATTTGCCCACGCTTAACTGCGTTGGGATTTCCGCCAGCGGACCTCACGGTTCGGCAGTCTCGAATCGATTCCCATTAGATCAGTTTTCACTAGGGTGTGTCTGGGAATAAAGTGTTAGGCGATGAGCCAGACGAGGATGCAGGC
>CAXBOL010000330.1:0-5865 GCA_963977295.1 uncultured Opitutaceae bacterium | reverse complement strand
GTCTACCGACTACGCACCGAAATGTTTTTCATGGGGTAGAGCTGGAAAGATTCC
Source organism: uncultured Opitutaceae bacterium (assembly GCA_963977295.1). Classification (GTDB taxonomy): domain Bacteria; phylum Verrucomicrobiota; class Verrucomicrobiia; order Opitutales; family Opitutaceae; genus Actomonas. The sequence goes on along the minus strand of CAXBOL010000330.1, from coordinate 5,811 downwards.
GCAGAGAAACCACAAAGTGACACTAAACTGGGAGCTCGAATTTCAGCCATGAATTTGGGCAAGCAACCGACTGTTTGGTGGATTCTAACGCATTCCATTTTGGATTGGATTTCATTCGTGTCTATTCGTGGTTTAATTGCATGGACCCGGCTTAGGGCTGGGAGGATTCGTCGAGGAGGAAGGCCACTCCGTCGGGTTCGGTGTCATGCTTCCAGCCGTAGAAGAGCAACATGCCGTCGACCGCTGAGCCGTCGGGGCGGAGGATCGGTTGGATATTGTTGTAGCGCATGCCGGCGTATCTCTGGGGATCGGGGGTGATGTCGCGAAACTTGGCCCACGTATTGCCGTGATCCTTCGATACCCATTGCTCAATGCGACCGCCACCATGCGTGTTGTTGACGCCGGGTAAGTTGAGGTAGCCTTCACCGACGATAACGTAGGCATGAATCTGTCCCTGTTCGTCGCGGCGAATGTAGCCACTGTTCCATTGGTGATTGGATGCCGTCACAGGCGTGTGCACCCATGTGCCGGATGAGTCCTTCCGGACGTAGTAGTAGGTGTGCGTTTCAGTGTCTTCTTCCGAGAGGACATGCAGCACCGCCGGATTGCCGTTGTGATCGAGCATGACCGCGGGGGGCACTCCGGCGCCGCGCCAGTCGGTGTCCCAAATCAGGCAGTGCTCCCGCGCGGTCGTGAAGTTGACGGGTGTATCGAGAACGATATTACGGTCGTTGAGCACTTCGTGGGTGGCCAAGTTAATCTTCAGATAAGAAAGGTTGTATTTCCACTCGTTTGGCACTGCGCGTTTATAGCGTGGATTGTAGTAGCGGGCGGGATCGTCCGGCTTGTTGTCATCGTAGTCGGTGAAGAACACGTGCAGAAACCGGCCGTCGGCGCTCATGATTTTGCAATGGTAGCTGGACCATTGGGGATGCGAAACTGCATCCAGATCGGTGACATCCTGGTCCCGCTTTTGCCAAGTGCGGCCGTTGTCGGAGCTGAGGCTGTAGGACCAAGAACTGGTGTGCCCGCCGGTGCGGTAGTACAGCAACTGCCGATTGTCGTCGGCCTGAAAGAGGGTGGGATAGGATATATTGGGGGCAATATCCCCGGCTTTGACCCAACCGGTGGATTCATCCTGTCCCATCTCTCCGGGTTCCATGGAAATTAAATGAGTGCCGGAGGTGTTGTGGCACCCGTGCAGGACGTGCAAGTGATCGTCGTTGTCGGCCCAAACGATGGGGCAAAAATGATGGTCGGAAGTCGGTTCTCCCAGTTGGATGGGATCGGAAAATTCTCTGGTGAGGGGGTCGTAGCTAACGATCAGGGTATAGGCGAGGGCACCGGGTAGTTTTTTGCGTTTAACTCCTTTGACGACTCGCTCGGCGTTGCCTTTGTAGCCGATAAATACCTTACCGTTGAGATAAACCGCCTGGGGGCGTTGGCGATTGTCGTATAGCATTTTCTTACCACCCCCGTGTCCAAAGGCGAGGATGCCGGGCGTGGCCTCAGCCGCTTGTGCGACAGCCGATTGGCCGAGTCCGATGAGAAGTAAGGCGAACGTTATGCGGAGAATAGGGTTCTGTTTCATGGGGGGGTAGCAGAGAGAGGGGGCGGACCTTATCGAGAGGAAGTGCGGGCGGCGGTTCAAGGATGCGTTGGCGAGAAAGCGTGCTCTATTCTGGTCATTGGAGAGGAATTCCGATGGGGTCGTGCGGTCCATGAATGCGGTGATTTACGAACGATACGGGCCTCCCGAGGTATTACGGGTGGTCAAGTTACCCCGCCCCAAGCCGCGTCCGCATGAGGTTTTGATTCGGGTGCGCGCGGTGGAGGTGACGAAGGGAGACTGCGAGCTGCGCAGTTTTAACTTCCCGGTGAAGTGGTTTGCCGGGCCGTTGCGGCTGGCTTGGGGGATCACGGAACCTCGCCGGAATCGACGCGTATTGGGGGGCTATTTTGCGGGTGAAGTGGAAGCGTGTGGCGGCGGGGTGACGCGCTTTAACGTTGGAGAGCGGGTTTTCGGCGGCGCGCAACTGCGGATGGGAGCGTATGCGAATTATGCGGTGTATCCCGAAACGTATTCAATCGCTCGTCTGCCCGAGAAAGTGAGTTTCGAGGCAGGGGCGGCTTCCCTGCTGGGTGGGTTAAACGCGTGGCATTTTCTCAACCTCGGTAAGCTGGAGCGGGGAGACCAGTTGCTGGTTAATGGGGCGGGCGGAAGTATCGGATTGTTGGCGATTCAAATCGCGAAAGCGAAGGGTGCCGTGGTGACGGCGGTCGATAAGCCGGCTAAGGCTGAACTCATTCAGCGGGCGGGGGCAGACCATTTTTTCGACTACACCATGGAGGACATCCGGTCCGCCGGATCGTCTTTTGATGTGATGCTCAATATGGTGCCCTCGATGTCTGCGAAAACTTGCCTGGGTTTGGTGAAACCCGGAGGTCGGGTGCTGATGGGAAATCCTCGGCTCCGCGATTTGCTGGGCGGGGTCTTCCGCAGTCCGGGTGAAGGGAAACGGGTGCATGTCGCCTTCGCGGGCGAAACGCTGCAGGATTTGGAGGCTCTCAGTGGATTGCTCGAAACCGGGGTCGTGCGGCCGATAATCGACCGAACCCTGCCGTTGGTGAATGTCGCTGAAGCACACCGGTTGGTTGAAACGGAAGACCGACAAGGCGCCATTGTGCTGGTGCCCGATGGATAGAAGAAGTCGGCCCCAGATGCGGACGTCGGTCATCGGTGGACCGATTTGAACGAAATCAGCTCATGGGGGGAGGTCATCAACTTCTGCAACCACCTCAAGTTTTTTAGCATTTAGGAGCATGGTATCTTTCGTTGAGTTAACGATTGAAGCGGCGCGTGCGCGCGAGTCGCGGAAGCTTTTAAAACCGTTCACGTGAACGGAATCCGCAGGCGAGGAAAACGCCCTGGTTGCATGCCTACTTAAACCCGACACCAGTGCTTCCGATTTTCAAGGGATAGGCTCAAAGTCCCTAGCGATCAGACTATTGAAAAACAGTAGGTGGGACTACTGTGACTGAACGTAAAATGGGGGTTCGCTTATGAAGAGTGGTTGGAGAACGAGAACAGTGGAGGAGCGCGGGATAGTTTAGTGATTTGGGGGCTTGTGAAGTGGAGAAAGGGGCATGAGCGTGGGGTCATGTTCGCACGTTGTGTTGGAGTTATCATGGTCGGATTGTGGGGGGCGGGAGTGGCGATGGCGGCATCCGACGAATTGAATCTGGATCGGCAGACACCGGTCGCCGCGGATAATCCTATTCCGGTTACGGATTTCTTCCGACCGGTTTATATGATGACACCGACACTCAACCGGTCGGGCACTCATATCGCGGCGGCGGTTTCGGGGGGGAGCGATCAGTTTTTATTGATGGTGATCGATCGGGTTAAAGGCACGAGGGATACCCTGGCGGGTGCGGCCGACATGGATATTTATGAACCCCGTTGGCTTTCTGATGATCGCATTTCCTACCGGCTGGCCACGGATAAGCTCTACGGATTGGCACTCATGGTGGCGCAAGTGGGACGCCTTAGTCGATCGTATCCAATATATCAATATGGAGGCGCACGGGTGATCGGCGTGCCTTATGGAGATTCACTACAACCTTTGATCTGGTCGCGATGGGATGATCGGGGGCTGGCGGCAGGGGTGTTGGAGCTCGATGCCAAACGAAAGAGTGGTGACCTGATCAATTTGTGGGACGACCGCGCGAGACCGGGAGGTTGGTCTGACGTCATGGAGATGAACGCGAAGTATATCAAAAAATCGTTTCCCGATCCCGGTCGGGGGCAGGTCTGGAGCTACCGCACAGATCGCGATCAAAACTTGGCCTACGCACTGACGGTGGAAAATGGAGTATCGAAGGCGCATTATTGGACTGGCAGCGAGTGGGTGATGTCCTCGTTGAACTTGGATGAGTGGGATGTTTTGGCGCCAGGGAATGAGACCCACCAGGTGGTGGTGCGAACAAGCCGCCCACAGGAGGAGCCCGGAGCGCTGCACTTTGCCGATTTGACCACAGGAGACATCGGCGAACTCATCTTCCGCAACAGTCAGTATGATTTTCATGGTCGAATCGTGCGGGATCCTAAAACCCGAGAGGTGGTCGGGTTGTTTCATGATGAGGCCGGACCTCGGGTGACGTGGTTCAACGGCGACTATGCCGCCTTGCAGAAGACTTTGGATGCGAGTTTCCCGGGCCAGGTTGTGCGCTTGATCGAGGGTAACGAAACGGGAACCGTTTTCGTGCTGCAGGTGACCTCGGATCGTCACCCGGCGGCGTTTTATGTGATCGATTTGGAGAAGCGCTCTTTGGATTTGATTGCGGAGTCACGTCCGTGGCTGGATCCCGACCGCATGCAGCGTCGACAGATCATAAAATTCAAGACCGCAGAGGGACGGGAATTGGATGCCTACCTCACCATGCCGGCAGGAGCGACGGTGGATAATCCGCCGCCACTGGTGGTCATGCCGCATGGTGGACCCTGGGCGCGCGACCGGTGGCAGTTTGATTCACAATCCCAGTTTTTGGCGAGCAGGGGGTATGCGGTCTTACAGCCGAATTATCGCGGATCACTGAGCTACGAATGGATGTTTCCGTATGAAGATCGGTGGGACTTTTTGAAGATGCATGACGATGTGACCCACGCGACCCGCCAATTGATTAAGTCGGGTTGGGTGGACGGCGATCGGGTGGCAATAGCCGGGGGCTCGTTCGGCGGCTACCTCGCGCTCATGGGGGCGGTGCACGAACCTGACCTGTATCGCTGTGCGGTGACTTTTGCCGGGGTCTTTGATTGGGAGGAACTGATGAAAATGGAGAATAAGCTCAAAAATGAGCAGACGGATTATCAGGTTTTGCTGCGCCACCTCGGTGACCCTGTCGCTGATCCGGAGAAGTTTGAGCGCATCTCGCCGGGCCGTCGGGTGGCGGGTATCACGATGCCGATCTTTGTCGTCCATGGTAAGGAGGACTCGGTCGTCTCGGTAGGCGAGTCGCGCCGCCTGATCAGCGAGCTGAAAAAGCACGATATCGAACACGAATCGTTGCTCCTGAGTGGCGAAGGCCACGGCACCTATCAGATCGAGAATTCCGTCGAATATTACACGGCCTTGGAAGCATTTCTGGCAAAGCACCTTTAGGCGAGTGAGGTGATGGTAGCCTCGGCGTCGGCGGTTTCCTCGAGAAGCTTTGACGTAAACTGCCGTCAGCCTGTTGGATTCACAAAAGGGAACGAAGAAAACCAAGTCGGACTAGACACTGAACGAGGGCGTTTTACACCCCGACTCGTTAGCTGGCGAAGGAGGCTGACGCCAACGCTGTCGGGGTGTAACCCCCTCCCTCCTTTCAGACCGTGGACGCAGGGTGGGCTCTCAAGGAACTTGAATTCAAAGCCGACGACGATGTCGGGAGTAAAGGGCCAGATGACGGATGATGCAGAACAGTGCTTGGTGAGTTGAACTGAATTTTAGCCACCAAAAGGCACAAGAATCTCAACTGCGATGGACCCGAATAGGGCGCCTATAGGCGCGCCACTGTCGTCCGGATGCTCCGAGGCATTTCTTCGGGCCTTTTCGGTGCGTCCACCTATGCGAGCTGACGGTTTGTCTGCCTTGGCGTGCTTCCTTTCAAAGATTTGCGATGCCATTTTAGTCACGAAAAGTGTTCTGCATCCCTTGGCACTCGGCCCATGAAGCCCGACCCAAATGTAAGTTACTCGCTATGATTTGGGTCGGGTTCTACGCCCGACATTCGGCGCTGCTGTAGAATCTTATTGCGTCGGGCTGATGG
>CAXBOL010000329.1:0-5871 GCA_963977295.1 uncultured Opitutaceae bacterium | reverse complement strand
TTGGTTATTTGGGGATTCGCCGCTTGGCTCGGTGCCGGCCAAGTCTTCAGTTGGCTGCCCGGCTGGGCCAAAAACAACTCCGCCTACACCAGCGCGTTTCACGCGTTTCCGGGACTTGGTAAAGAATTCATGCCGGACCTCGACGAGGGCTCCTACCTCTACATGCCCACCGTCATGCCGCATGCATCCATCGGAGAAGTCACCGACATCCTGCGCAAACAAGACATGGCGATTCGAGCCATTCCCGAAGTGGAAACGGTTGTCGGTAAATTGGGTCGCGCCGAGAGTCCTCTCGACCCGGCCCCCATCTCGATGATCGAGACCATTGTGTCGTATAAATCCGAATACATCACCGATACCGACGGTCGGCTGCTGACATATGCCTTCGATCAGACCCGCGAAGAATTCCGCCGTAATGCGACCGGTGAACTCATTCCTGATGCCGACGGCCGACCGTTCCGCCAATGGCGCGACGAGATCCGCTCACCCAATGACATTTGGAAAGAAATTGCGCGAGTCGCCACCGTGCCCGGTAGCACCTCCGCCCCCAAACTTCAGCCCATCGCCGCGCGTGTCGTTATGCTGCAAAGTGGCATGCGTGCTCCCATGGGTCTGAAAGTTTATGGCCCCGATCTTGCCACCATCGAAGGCGTGTCCCTGCAGATCGAAGGTCTGCTGAAACAGGTTCCCGCCATCAATGCCAGCGCCGTGCTCGCCGACCGAATTGTTGGCAAACCCTACCTCGAAGTCGCCATCGACCGCGATGCCATCGCCCGCTACGGCATCAAAATCCAGGCCGTGCAGGACGTGATCGAGGTCGCCATCGGCGGCAAGCCGATCACGACCACCGTGGAAGGTCGCGAGCGTTATCCCGTGCGGGTGCGATATCCCCGCGAACTCCGCGACAGCATTGCCGGGATTGAGAACATACTTGTCGCCGCGCCTGACGGCACCCAGATCCCGCTCAAGCAACTCGCGTCGATCAAATACACGCGCGGACCCCAGGCGATCAAGAGCGAGGACACCTTTCTCGTGGGCTACGTCATCTTCGACAAAACCCCCGGCTTTGCCGAAGTCGAAGTGGTCGAGCAGGCCCAAGCGCTCCTCCAATCCAAAATTACCGCCGGTGAGCTTACGATTCCGGCCGGTGTGAGTTACAAATTTACCGGCAGCTATGAAAACCAAATCCGGGCCGAAAAGCGGCTGAGTGTCGTCCTGCCCATCTCCCTTTTTGCCATCTTCCTGATCCTTTACTTCCAGTTCAAAAAAGTCGCCGTCACCCTTCTGGTGTTCTCCGGCATCGCTTACGCTTGGTCCGGTGGATTTGTGTTGGCCTGGCTCTACGGGCAACCGTGGTTCCTCAATTTTGATCTCTTCGGTCATCATCTTCGCGATCTGTTTCAAATTCACCCCATCAACCTAAGTGTCGCCGTGTGGGTGGGTTTCCTCGCTCTATTCGGCATCGCGACCGACGACGGCGTCATCATGGCCACCTACATTGGGCAACGTCTGGATGAGGCTCCGTCCAACAGCGTAGCGGCCATCCGCGAGCGCATTCTGGAAGCCGGAGCCAAACGCGTGCGCCCCGCAATGATGACGATCGCCACGACGGTGCTCGCATTGCTGCCCGTGCTGACGTCCACCGGTCGGGGAGCCGACGTGATGATCCCCATGGCGATCCCCACCTTCGGCGGCATGATGTTCGCCATCGTCACCGTCTTCGTCGTCCCCGTGCTCTACTGTTCCCTCGAGGAACTGAAGCTCCGGTTCTTTTTTCCTTCAAAATTAGACACCTAACTCAACCCGAATCCTGGAATGAAAACCTCAATGAATCACGTTTACGTTTTTCTGTTTGGCCTCGCGATCACCAGTTCCACGGCGATGGCCCGCAGCGCTGAATTTACTCCAGACTTCGTCGACTCGCTGGTGCCGAGTTATCTCGCGTTGCAAAAAGCGTTGACTACGGACAACCTCGCCGCCGCCCAAAAAGCGTCCAAAGACTTGTATACTGCGACTCTGAACGGACCAGAAATCAAGGATTTTACAGGATCCGTGCACGAGATAATCACTGCGACAGATCTCAAGTCCGTCCGAGCGAATTTCGCCGAGGTTTCCACTCAACTGATCACGCTGATCAACCACGTCGGCACCACAGGCGGGGTCCCCTTGTTCAGTGCCCATTGTGCCATGGCTTTTGGTGGTAGAGGCGGGGATTGGATTCAAGCGGACCAAGGCATTAACAATCCCTATTATGGCTCAAAAATGCTCCGCTGTGGCGAAATCCTGGACCATATTGGGGGAATAAAAGAAAACGATCCGTATAACCCGGGCCGCCAACTTCAAGCGAGCCAAGGAGCGGATAGCCACTTGCCCGCGAAGAAACCCGACACGAAACCCAAAGTTCTAGCTTCATCGGCCGACCTTGCGGCGGTGCATGCAAATGTGCCTGGATATTTTACGCTAACCGCAGCCATAAGCGGCACCCCATCGGGGCAAGCCGCTGGAACCAGTTCCTGTGGAATGGCCTGCTGCAACGAACCCAACTGATCATTCCGTGAAATTCAACCTAAGCCTATAGTCTCAGACTCGAAACTAACCCAAATATGAAAACTACAATTCACCAAACCTTCGCCGCTTTTTGCAGCTTATTCCTCCTTGTTTCCGTTTCTTTTGCCCACGGAGACGAGTTTACCAAGCCCTATGTGGATTCACTCGTGCCAAGTTACCTTTCCCTGCAAAAGGCGTTGGCTGCTGACGATCTCGCCAATGCCAAAAACGCGGCAACGAACCTTAATGTAGCAGCGATGAAAGGTCCCAAATTTGAGGAATTCACCGATTTTGTCAGTAAAATCATAACAGCGAGGGATCTCAATGAGGCACGGACCGCCTTTGTCGAGGTATCCGCTGAATTAATCACCGTAATCGACCATGTGGGAACCACTGGCGGCACCACGCTGTTCACCGCCCACTGTCCCATGGCATTTGGAGGTAAGGGGGCCGATTGGGTGCAAGGTGACAAAAAGGTGATGAATCCGTATTTCGGCGGGAAGATGCCCCATTGCGGTTCGATTAATGATCAGGTCGCAGGGAAAATGTCGGACAAAGTCGACGCAAAGTTACCTCCTGGAGGTCAGCACGCCCACGGCAATCCTTGAATCGAGCAGAAATTTTCGAAAGATTTTTAGGAAATATATTCAGGGATTTAGTCAGGGGACCGCGTTCTATTGGATAACAACTTCACTTGGCTCGTGGCTCATATCGCAAAGCTGGGCCGGGGTGAAGATCAACAAAATATAACCCATGAAAACATCTCTCCTCACCGCTGGACTTACGCTCATTTTGTTTGGTTCCAGTGTGCTCACCGCCGGGACGCAATCACCCGGAAACCCTCGCTACAATTCACGGCGCGTTGCGGCTCCATCGGCCGTCACGACAACAGTGTCTCATGCCACGGATGCGTCTTGCTCGATGATGACCGTGCGGAGCGGTCGGTTCGTTCGTAAACTGATCTGCTCCGACGCCGCCGCCAAATCAGCTCGTTGCCAGCAACATTGTAAGCAGGATGACCCGAGGTAATGCTGGTCTCTTAACAATTGACTGAATGGTTGGTCGCAACAAATCGCGTTCGATTGGGCGCGGTTTGTTTCCGTTCTGAGGTGACCCGCAGCCATCGAATGAACAATATCCGTCGCTCATTCGACAAAAAATAGGTAGATTTTTTGCGGGATATCAGCCACCGATGCGTTTGATCTATTATGCAAAGCGAAAAATTCGAACAACGCGTCAGGGAACTTAAGGAAGCCAAAGTTCCCTCTTGTCCCCTAGGCATCGAAGCGGCCGTGCTTCGGCGGGTGAGGGAGAGGCAGCATTCCACTCCTCTTTCAATCACGGAATGGCTTAGTCAGTGGGCAATGCGTCCAGTTTTTGCGACGGCAGTTTTATCGGCAGTCGTGTTCATGTCGATTGCCAGTTCTGCTTTGGCCGTCAACCTGCGTCACCCATCGAAAAGCGAGATGGCGCGAGTCTCCTTGGGATTCGACACCTTATTATCTTCATCTTTGACGTTGGATTTGGATCGGCCTTAACCAGCATTGAAAGTTATGGCATTGAATCGTCGGTTTCTCCCTCTGCTGATTTTTTTCGCAATATTGGTTGTAGTCTGTGCGCTAGTCTCATTCGTGAGTGTGCAGTTTTTTGCACCCGACTACGGTAGGCATGACGGCCCTGAAGGACATGGCTGGATTCATCGTCAGCTCGGACTTAACGAAGAAGAAGCAGCCCGAATCGACGCTTTTGAGGAGCCCTATCGCTCGGAACGTGCCCGCGTCCAAACTGAGTTCGACTTCCGAGTAAAAACTCTGGCGCGACTCCTGGAAACCAATTCCGAATTCTCTCCGGAAGTGACCAGTGCGGTAGCCGACCTTCACCGTGTGCACGGTCAATTACAGCAGTTGGCGATCAAGCACTATTTCGACATGCTCAGCGTGCTCCCACCGGGAAAACAGTCTGAGTTACGCGAGCTGGCTGTCAAATCACTCAGTTCACCGCAATAGTCTGACACTTCGGACATGGACGAAGACCTAGCGACCATCGAGGCCATCCGCAATGGCGACGAGTCCGCATTGGTGTTGTTAACCGAGCGATACCGTGAGCCCATCTTTCGCTTGGCTTTCCGATTCGTGAGTAACAGCACTGACGCCCGATCCCTCACTGAAGAGATTTTTGAAAAGGTATACTTCAACGCGTCTAAGTTTCAGCCTCGGTCGAGTGTAAAGAGTTGGATTTTTACGATCGCGGCGAATCGTTGTCGCGACCACCTGCGCCGCGAAAAGCGTTACCGATGGATGCGATCGCTTTCGTCGAGTTTCACAAGTGACGATGAAAAGCATTCTGACCTCGATATTGTGGACGATCAACCGAATGCAGCTGAGTCAACCGAACGAGATGAGCGATTGCTCGAGATGCAGAACGCCGTCCAGTCGTTGCCGGAGAAACTTCGATTTCCTTTTGTTTTTTGTGCTCTGGAAGGCCATACTCAAGACGAGGCGGCAGAGATCTTGCATCTCTCACGAAAGACGGTCGAATCACGCGTTTATCGCGCTCGTCGAGAACTTCAGGTCATGTTAAAACAGTAGGCGGTCAAATACATGTGAATAGGGCGGACCCGGATCTGAGTTTTTTGGGGAAATTTCGAGGGATACAGCTCAAGGCTGCGTTCCCCAAGGATGCCGGTTTACTTCTTTTCTGCATTTTTCACCGCTCGGGTAATTGATGCCCGTCGAAACCGGAGGACTCGGCTTTACGGTTCAAACAATCAGCTCGAATTTATCCGGAAGACTACGGATGGGAGATCTACGAGGACTAAACTTCTGTGGCTGTTTCTTTTCTTCACTGTTCCGATCAAAATTTTGTTGGCGGAACCGATCAACACCATCTGTCCGGTCACGACAGATAAAGTAGCCGACCCAGCTATTACCGCGACCTACCAAGGGCAAACCATTGCCTTCTGCAGCAAGCTGTGTTTCCAGAAATTCAACGCCAACCCAGAGGCGTATCTTTCAGCGATCTCGGAGGTCAAGTCCGTGGATCAGAAAGAAAATGGACAGGGAATAGAGGATGTCGTCGAGAGGGCGGGTGTCGAGGAGACCACCCACGATCATTCACACGGACAAGTAGGTGGACATGAGGAACACGTTGAATTGGAACCGAGGGAAAGGGGCGACAATCCCGCGCTCGAGGATGATGACGAACATGATCATGCGACCGGTCATACTGACGCGTCGGCAGCGAGTGCCTGGCAACGACTCCTCGCGTACTTAGCCCGAGTTCCGCAGTTGGGGTGAAGGGCGAAAAAAGTTTCAGAGGAGAGGC
>CAXBOL010000328.1:0-5889 GCA_963977295.1 uncultured Opitutaceae bacterium | reverse complement strand
ATTCCACTGATGATCCGGTCGCAGTGAAAACCCCGCGTCTTCGTCGAGTGGTGACAACGCCGCCAACCAAGAGGGCGTGAGATGCTCCTGCTGAAACATCGTCACCATCTCTGTGAGTTGCGCCTCAGGCAGGTCCCCATGAAGAAAATTAACGGTGTGGATGAAGTCCCAGATGTGCCGCACCGGCACCAGTGCGCCGTCGGGTTGCCGACACTGCCAATGCCCTGCGTCGGGCACATAAAGTTCCTGTATTCGCAGCACCAACGCATCGGCTTCGTCGCGGTAAATCTCCGCGGTTTTGGCGTCACCGAGGTGCGTCAAGAGATCAGCGACTTCCCGCAGGATCCAGACGTTGGCAGCGTTGAGCGACGCCACCTCATGTTCGTAAGTGCCTACAGCTTCGAGCAAGCTGTTGCGATCGCCATAGTCGGCCAAGCCTGAACCGCGATCCAGCGAGCGATAATGCGTCGCACAGGCAACCAAATGCTCCCAGACCGTGCGAGCGCCCACCCGCTGTTGCAGCCACGTCTCGTCGCCCGTGAATCGCACGTAGGTGGTGATCAGCCGCGCCATAGCGTAGTCATTGCACGAATACCAATTACCCGTGCTCTCGCCACTCACGTATTCGGTGCCAAAGTGGTGATGGATATCTCGCTCCAGCCAAAGCTCGACCATTTTGCGAACGCAGGCGGGATCCAACAGCACGAGTAAACTCGCGGCCAGCGACCAATCGTTAATAAAACTGGTCGTAGCCCAATAGCGCGGCATCAGCGTCGCGTAGGTGCGGCCGTAGCGCGAAGCGGGATGTTCGCGCTTGAACGTAATCACCGTGATCGCCGCATTTAGGTAAATCGCGCGCAGGTCTGCATTACTCGTGCTGAGAATTGGGAGGTGGCCGCTGTAGCGCGTATTACCCGGGGTAAACGCCGCGTTGATTTCGGCCCGCCAATCCGTTTCGGCACCAGTCACGGCGGCCGCCGGATTCGTCTGCCATTGACTGAGCTCCGTCAGGAGTGATGGAGCCGTCGCGCCCACCCCGATAAAAAAGTAAAGTTCCCGCGTTTCACTCGGCGCCAATTCCCAATCAAACTCCAGCCATCGACGATTCAGTCGATCCGGCGCCGGCAACGTGGCCTGCACCGACACCGCCGGGCTCGTGCGCGAGCTAAACAACAATCCATCTGCGGATGGAGTCGGTTCGACGTGGTTTCGCACCAACGTGTGCGCCGGCGGTTCGCCTTCCCACGGCGTGGTCGAAATCGCCGGACACTCGCGCGGAGAATAAGGCGTTTTCCAATTGGTGGCGGAGTGAATGACCCCTTCTCCGGCGAGGATTTTCAGTCGCGCCGGACACGCCACCTCGGTCATATTGGTAATCCGTAAGGCCACGGTGACGGACTGTTTTTCCACCCCCATCACCGTGGTCGATTCAAGCTGGAACCCCTCATGCTGGGTCCGGCGAAGAATGCGGTCGGGTCGCCATTCGAACTCGATCACTTCGGATCTGGTATGCAGCCGACAATCATTGAGCGTCAGTGCGCCGAGCCAGCTTTCCCCGCACGAATACGGGGCAAACGTGAGGTGCTGGACCGCCACAATATCCGGCGCGGCTTGCAGACAACCGAGGAAATTGGTGAGGGCGGGCGGATTAAACAAATCGCCGTTGCAGTAGCGGAGGCGAGCACTCGTAAACGCGTTGAGATCGGGAGGGGGCAGAGTGGTGGCGTTCATGGAATGGTGGCAGTGAGCAGAATCGATAATTCGGTCGCAGGTCAGCAGCATTCATCGCAACGCCGACACATTCAGACACAACCTGTGCGTGCCCGGCGACATACCGCACCCTACGACCCTATTTAACTCCTATTCGGATGCACTCGGAACTCCGTGGAAATGACCGGTCGCTAGATCCGCCCGGAGCTACTCGGGTATGGCATCACACCAGCGCCGGATCCGGATGCACCCACGGCGACCGATAAGGGCGGGCCAGCAGCTTCGTCGCTTCGGCGTCGCCGGGAATGGTGCGCGTCGCCGGGTCGTAGGCCAACGGTCGTCCGAGATCGACCGCCATGTTGGCGAGTTCACACATGGCACTGGAAATGTGGCCTTCCTCGATATCAGCAAGTGGCCGCCCTCGGGTCTGGCGGGCCGCCATGAAGTCGAGCACGTGTCGGTTTTCTGTGTCGACAAAGGCTGCGCCCGACCGACTGAAATCGACGTTCTCCAAATCGCCCGTGGCTGACATCATGTGCCGTCCTTCACGCGGGCCTCCGTCCGCCGGCGTGAACGCGTATTCATACATCGTCAGATTGAGCGTGCCGTGCTCGCCGAGAAAACGTGCGCCCCATTGGTCACTCCAATTGCGTTTGGGAATCGGCGACGCACCCCACATACGGTGCTCCCAACTCACATCAAGATCCGGATAACGAAACACGCTGCGTTGCGTGTCCGTGACATCGGAGAACGAGTTTTTATGCATATAAATTCCACCCGTGGAACTCACGGTGTCCGGCCAACCGAGATCGAGCAGCATGCGCACTTTGTCCAACATGTGCACCCCAAGGTTGCCCGTGATGCCGTTGCCATACGCCATGAACGAACGCCAGCCGCGGTCTTCCATGATCGTCTTAAACGGCAACTTTTTTGCCGGACCGTTATAAAGTTCGTAGTCCAAATGCGCCGGCACGGTGGCATCGGGCAGCGGCCCTTCGCTCCAGCCTTCGATGCCAAGATAACTGTAGGTCTCGACCAGCGAAATTTTGCCCATGCGCCCGCTGCGCATGTATTTGTCGCGCGCCTCCAAATAGAGCGGATTACTCCGTCGCTGCGTGTTCACTTGCACTACCCGATCGTATTTGCGGGCCGCCGCCACCATGGCTTCGCCTTCGATCACATCGACCCCGATGGGCTTCTCCAAATACAGGTCGGCCCCCGCCTTCATCGCGGCGATCCCGGGCAGGGCATGCCAGTGGTCCGGGGTGGCCACGATCACGATATCGGGAGCGCCGGCGGCCAGCATCTCACGGTAATCGCGATACGTGCGCGGCACGGAGACCTGCGACTTGGCCACGAGCTCCATCGTCTTCGTCAGATTGCGCGAATTGACATCGCACAACGCCACCACCTCGACGTCGGTGCAGCGCAGAAACACGCCGAGATTCACCCCCCCATACCAACCACTGCCGATCAGGCCGATCGTGGGTCGGGCCTTTTTGTCGGCAGCCCGAAGACCCGTTGAGGTGGCGGCCAGCGCACTTGCGGCGGCCAGAGAAGAAACAAAGGTGCGACGATTCATAGTAATTTGGAGGGAGGGGAGGCCAACAAGGTGATCAAACTAAACTGGTCTCAACACAGAGTCGCCAAGCCGATAAGAGCGCAAAGTTAAGCAGAGAAACTGCAGATTTCATCTTAATGCGTGTCCGCGGCTTTGCGTGGGAGTCTGAATGGGAACGGTGATGGGTATGAGTTAATTTTTCCGGCAAATATTGAAATAGTAGGGCGGGCGACGGACGCTTCAGCGGTGCGCTGCGTTCAGCGAATTTTCCCGGCTTGGTTGGCCAGCACCACATCGGACAGCACGGCAGTATCGACCACATCCGGTAAATGGGAGCAGAATCCGATTCCCACATAGAACGGCTCCGTCAATTCGAGTTCAATCGGCGGACCAAATCGGCTCATCGGCTCTCCCTCCAAGCTCACCCACAGACTGAAGGCCGAGCCGCGCTTCTCGATGCCGATGCGTTGCGCCGTCACGGTGGACAGACTGTCGGGATATTGGCCCTCGGGTCGGCCTCGTCCACCGATGCGGTATTCCATGTCCTTCACCCGCGCCCCCTTGGCGGGACGTTGCGCCAGATGGATCATGCCGAGTCCGTGCAAGGCCACGACCGCCATCTTGGCATCGTCGTCGAGATCCTGACGAATCACCAAGACCGCTTTGCGATCACCGAAACCGTCCGGATCCGGATAGTGAATCCCGGCGGCCAGCGACACATCCCCCGACATTTTCTTCCACAGGTAGCGAAACTCATCGCGATAATACCACACGTTGTAGCCGGCCGAGGTGATCGTGTAGGCACCGGTCTTGGCATCAAAACTGGCACTGCTCGGCACGAGCGCACTGCCCACATCGGTCTGCCCTTCAAACACCCCGATCGGTTCATCGAAGTGCGTGCTGGCCCGGCGGAAATCCACCGGCGGCGGCACTTGCGTGCGCGTGGCCGATCCCGGGTAAGCCCACTCCGGCACTTCAATCGCCGCCGGTTTCTCGGCGGCGTCGGCCCACAGGCCCGAGGCGATCAGGCCAATACAAGCCCACCGGACTCCATTCAAATGGCAAAGGGGTATCATCGTGCCGCCCACTGTGCGTCCGGCCCGCGCTTCGCACAAGCCCGGCTCCGGGCACCGTTAAGCGGCCCCCCGCAACGGCTCCCGCCGGGGGCGGCAATCCGCGGAAGGTGCCCTGCCCCCAAGGCACCGCCGTTCCGGGCCACCGGGCGACGCCGGACGGACGAAAGTTCAGCCCTCCCCGCCAAACGAATCGCGCTCATCCCAGAGTTCGCGTTGCGTCGAATCCCTCCCGCGTTTACAGAAACCCTCCCTCTCCCCCCTGCCTGCTTCGTCCCCCCCACGAATCTCATGACCACCCGCCATTCCCCGCTCCTTTCGCCCGCCGACTCCACCCTCAAGTGGGGCATTCTCGGCACCGGTAAAATCGCCAAATTGTTCGCCGATCAACTCAACGCCCATGACCTGACCATCGCGGCGGTCGCCAGTCGATCCCTCGCCTCCGCCCAGGAGTTTGCCGCCGCCAAATCCATCGCGACCGCCCATGGATCCTACGAAGCCCTCCTCGCCGATCCCGCGATCGACGCGGTGTATATTTCCCTGCCCAACCACCTGCACGCCGAGTGGAGCATCAAGTGCGCCGAAGCGGGCAAACACATCCTGTGCGAGAAACCGGTCGCCCTCGATGCGGCCGAGTTGGAGCGCGTGCTCACCGCGGTCAAAGCCGCCGACGTCTTTTTCATGGAGGGGTTCATGTATCGGTTCCATCCCCAGTGGGATGTCGTGCAATCCCTCATCGCCGACGGGCGCATCGGCGAGGTTCGCTCCCTGCACACGTCCTTCTGCTACAACATGGGCGTCAATCTGCAAAACATCCGCCAATCGCGTCCGGCCGCCGGCGGCGGCCTGATGGATGTGGGCTGCTACTGTCTGTCGTTTCTGCGCATGATCACCGGCGAAGAACCGATTGAGGCCACCGCCGTCGGCCGCATCGGTCCGGAGAGCCAGGTCGACGAGTGGGCCGCCGGCACGTTGAAGTTTGGGCACGGCATCGTCGCCACGTTTCAAACGGCCACCCGCGCCGCCCAACCCACCCTCGCCGCGATCTACGGCGACAAGGGATTCATTGAAGTCCCGGCCCCCTGGCATCCCGATCCCAGTGAGGCCAAAATCCGCCTCAACGTCGGCGGCGAGGATGAGTGGCTCACCGCAGGCGACGGCCTCACCGCCTTCGGTCGCGAAGCCCTCGTCGTCGAAACCCACCTCGCCGATCGCCAGGCTCCGAAAATGACGTGGGCCAACAGTCTCGGTCAGGCGGCCCTCATCGCCAAACTGCGCCGCAGCATTGGACTGGATTTTTAACACCGTTCAGGGTAAGGGAGAGGGACCCTAAGCAGACGCCCCGGCACCCGACCGGTGCTCCTTCGCTTTCGCTCCGCCATGCTCGACTTCACACCATTGCATCGATCTCCCAGCCGTCGGGAAGCGCGGCGGCGGAAGCCATGGGTCGATCGGATCGTGATCGTCGGACTCATCCTCTGCCTCCCTCCCTCCCTCCCCGCCGAGTCCACCAAGGTCGCTTCCCGGGTATTCAACGGCTATTCT
>CAXBOL010000327.1:0-5891 GCA_963977295.1 uncultured Opitutaceae bacterium | reverse complement strand
AGGCCCGCAAACGCATCCAAGTTGAGTCCGCCAAACGTGAAGGCATCGACCGTGACGGTGGAGTTCGCCTCATCATTGAGCTGCACCGAACTCGTGGCCTTCGTCGCGACAAACGACCCGCTCAGATTGAAAAACTCGTCCACCTCGATCGCCAAATCAGACGACACCGTGGCGGTTTCGCCGGCGGTGCCATCGGCCGAGAATTCGAGCCCCCCCACTTGAAACGCCGCTCCGGCTGCGGCCATCGCCGCGAAGTCCACCAACGAGCCATCGGACGCGGCAAGATTCAGCTCCACCCCGACGTTGGTCGCCGCGAAAGAAAAGCCTGGGATGCCCGACAACGTGGCGCCATCGGCCGTCGCCAGAAACGCGGTCCATTGCCGGTCAGCGTTCGCTTGATCGGTAATCAGGCTGAGGGCAAACGAACCATTTTCCAAGGCGAAGCCCGCCGCATCGTCTTCACCCGCGTTGAGGCCAGCGAAGACCGCGAGATTGGATCCCCCAATACTGAGCACGTCGACCGCCAGCGACGAATCAACCGTCAGCGTGAGTTTATAGACCGCGTTGGCATCCTGATCCGCGACATAGACATCGTCGCCGAAGAAAACGATGTCCTTGATTCCCGTGCCGAGATTCTCGGCGATGGTTGTGATCGTCCCATCTGTTTCCAGACGTTTTAGGTCGGCTCCATCGGCAAAATAGAGACGTCCATCGGAGTCGAATTTCGCGTAGTAAACACTACCCACCCCCGAGACGACCGTCTCCACCAAATTGCCGTCGAGGTCATATTTGTCGATGCGCCCGGGAGTGCCGCTCCGTTCCGGCAGACTCAAGTAGAGATGATCGTCGTGCAGCTCGATTCCCCAGAGGTTGCCGACATTGGTTGCGAACTGGTTCGCCTTGGTTTCCCCCGCCACCAATTTGTATACGTCGCCACCGGTGGCACTCCCATTGGAGAAAACGGCCATGTAGATGTCGCCGTTGTCCGCGATCACCATATCTACGACACCGGTTGTATTTCCGGCGGAAATGAAAGCGTTTTTCGCCCCAAAGTCGTAGAAAGTGGACATTATCCCCGTGGCCATGTCCACCTGCCGCACCTGGTCGTTGTCCTTATCGTGGATGTAAAGGACCGAAAAATCGGCGTTAAAATTGAGGCCGAACTGACGCTCCAAGCTGACCACGAACTTGTCGCCCGTCGCACCGTTGGCGCTGGCGGCCGCATCGGGATTGCCCGCGAAGATCTCCGTGGTGCCGTCGGGCGTAATACGGTAGACCAGCTCGGCCTCCGGAGCCGAAACGTAGATGTTCCCGTCGCCATCCACCGCCAGGCCGTCAAGGGTGTGGGCACCGGTCGTTCCCGCGATATCACTGGCCAACGCCGAAACCAAGTAGCTCGATGTTCCCACGTCCACCGGGCTTCCATCTGCGGCCACGATTTTTACCGATCCTTCGGACCGCTCAAACAGGAAGGTGCCGCTGACCGACGCAAATTCATCGACCGCGATGCTCACGTCCAACTCCAGGGAAGTCGCTCCCGAGGAGAAATACGTCGCGTTGAGGAAATTCCCGAGCGCCACCTGCGCCGACAACTCGGGCAGCTCAAACGAGATCGTGTCCCCGGCGAAGAGTTCTTTGACCTCCAAGCTGATACCTGAGGCCGACTGCACCACCTCGAAGAAGTAATCGTCCTTGAATCCGAACAACCCGGAAACCTCGGTGAAGTTTCCGGTCACGCTGCCGTAGGTGAGGATATCAAACTTGTCGCCAACTTGAGGGTTATATCCCTCCAAAATCTTAATATCCAGCAACCCATCCAGCGAGGCCGCTCCCGTCACATTGAGCTGATCAAATCCATCGCTGGCTCCCGCCGCACCTGTGCCGCCGAGTTCAATTTCCAGTGTGCCTCCGCTCAGCTGCGTAAACGTCGCCACCGACTCGACTCCGGGCGAATACCCCGGGGCAACCGTGCCGGCGTTGACCAAATCAATTTCCCAGGCCCCACTGCCGCCCAAGGTTTCGTTCGGGCCAATGACCAGCCCACCCAAGGCCGAGGCGCTCGACCCTGCGATTTGGGCAAAGTCGATGGGAAGATTTTCGGCGGTCGCGCCTTCGGATGCTCCGACGTCAGACGCAGGAGGTGGCGTTTCTTCCGCCTCGAGCAGGGCGACTTTCCCGTGCGAATCATTGAGCGCATCCGCGAACAACGCACTACCCAGCCCCAAGCTGGGATCAGCCGAGAGCAGGATGCGGGGCTCCAAGGCATCGACCTGGAACATACGCTTCCGTCTCGCCAAGTTCCGCGCATGCTTGGAACTCGGAGGACGGCGCTTGGCTGCAGGTCGCCGACTCATTAGCTGAGGTCAGCCATCACAGACCAAAAAAGGAGTTGAGGAGACGTGGCGACACGATGCTCAATTGTCGGTTTGCTCGACCTTACCGGTGGAGGTCAGGGCGGCGTCCTTGAAGCCGATCAAACGCTCCATCTGACCCAACGAGGCCAAATGAGCATAAATAACGGGCAGATAGCGCTTCTCGCGGAGCTCAAGGAAGCTCTCATTGGACAACTTATTGAGGCGCTCTTCGTTAATGATGTAAGCGCCCGTCACGCTCTTCACTTGTTTGCCCACGCGCAGATTCATGTTCATCGGCGTAAACAGATTTTTGCCCGCGAGATACTTCACAAATTCATTAGTGAAGAGTTCCATCTTCTGCAGCTCCTGCAGATACTGTTTCACGGTTTCGAGGGACTTCGAGGGCTTGCCTTCTTCGGTGAAGAGCGGCTGGCCCTCCTCCGTGTCGACGAACTCACTTTGGTCGTCGATGCAGACCGTGAACTTGGTGCTGTCGGGACTGCCCGCCAGCACGAAAGGATACCGTCGAATGATCGCCGGGATGTAGGAAGCCTGCCACTTGTTGTCCTTGATGAAGAGGTTCTCCCCTTGCTCCAAACCGAACAAAGCCACGGGTTTGAACTGATCCTTCGCGGGATCTTCCAAAAAGATGATCGGATAGGTCGGTGCCACTTTCGAAAATTCGTGGACCATGACCGATGCCATGTTCACGTTGCTCACGAAATCGAAATTCGTTATCGGCTTAACCTTCAGGGATTTGTGCTTATCCAGCACAATAGGAACGACGTTTTTGAACATAAAATTTAGTGACGAAGGGAGGGAAGTAAACTTCCGATCAGAAGGCTGATTAACCCCATGGGCTAACCGACGGATATCAAGCAATTACGATCACTAATTTTGAGCAACCTCAAATAGGGTATATACCCTAATCTACTTAGAGGCTCTGTTTTTCCACAAGAGCCTGTCTATCTTATCATTCGGATAGAAAAACTTAATTCCACCAAGTATTAAAAAGGTCTCGCGGTCTCAGCGGTCGGGTCTTTTGTCCAGACTTTAACCTCTCCCGCGCGCCCGCCCAAAATTTCTCATCCTTTTTCGTTCCGAATGCGTATCCCATACCAAGTTTGCACCGCCGCATTCCTTTCCACTCTGACGTGGATCACCCCAAGTCTGGCCGCCGAATCCGAGCCTCTGGATTCTGGGCTCCCACTTTCCTTGCAAACTCTGGTCACCGAGGTGGTCGAGTGGAATGCCGAACTCATTAATCAGCGCCTCAATGTCGAGATCGGTGACGGGTTGGCCCGGGGCGAAAGCTTTCACTACGAACCCGACTTTTTCGGCAGTGTGAAGTATCATGACACGAACACGCCCAACAACGCCGCCGAAACCATTTCCCGCGCGGGCTTGGAGACCAATTTTGAAAAAAAATGGAATTTCGTCGCCGGTCTGAGTGGAGATCTGCCGCTCGGCACCCAATGGAGCGTAGAATATCGCCAGAGTGAAACCAACAACAGCGTCATCGATGTGCTGCGAGGCTACACCTATGAGTATGAGACCCAGGTCAAGGCTACCTTGCGCCAACCCCTGCTCAAGGGCTTCGGTCTCGGCGTCAATCTGGCCGACGCCCGCACCGCCCGCCTCGAAAGCAAAATCATCCGCAGCGCCTACCGTGAAAAGCTGTTCGACGTGATCGCCTACACCATCCGCGAATATTGGAAGCTCTACGGAGCCCAGGTCTTAGCGGAAAGCTTGGCTGAATCCGTCGCTCGCCTCGAGGAAAGTGCCCAGCTCACTCAACAGAAGTATGATAGTGGCGACATCCCCGAGAGCGATTTGATTGAAATCAAAAGCAGCCTGCTCGCTCGCAAAATCGAGCTCCGCAGCATGCTCAACAGCGTGGAATCCGTGCAAAATCAGATCCGCCGCCTGCTCAACAATTCGGCCCTCGCCACCAGCGCACCAAGTCTCCGGGCCCAGAAAGAGGAGACCGCCACCCCCGTGTCGTTGACCACCCTGGAGGGCTTGCTCGGTTACGCGAAAGAGAATCGTGCCTTGTTCGAAGCCGCTCGGCTCAAGGAAGAACAGGCTCGTATCGCCTACGCCAAACAGCGCAACCAATCGCGCCCCGAGTTCGACATCGTCGCCAGCGGCTGGCTCGCCAACCTCGACGATGATTGGCTGGAAGACGGCGCCTTCGATGACCAATTCCCCTCTTGGCAGGTCGGACTCGAATTCAAGGTGCCCATGTTTGGCGGCCGCAAGGCCAAGAGCAAATTGCTCCAGGCCCGACTCCAACTCCGTCAGGCGGAAAACGCCGTGCAAGACTTGGACCGTGAAATGCGTCTCCGCCTTTCCGATGCCTTGGACCAGCGGGACTCCGCCATCACCCAACTCGCCGACATGGAGACCACTTATGAGCTGAAACAACAGCTGGTGGAGGGCGAATTTCAGCGCTTCAAAGCGGGAGAGTTGGGCATCACCGAACTCATCGAAAAAGAGGACGATGCCACCAGCTATTACCGCCGGGTCGTCAACAAGTTGATCGAAACCAAGGTCAATCAAGCCAACCTCGATCGCGAAACTGGCCTCATTCTCGCCCGCTACTACCCCGGCGATCTGCCGTTTTAGGCGCAACGTTTGCAAAATCTCATGGGTTCGAATCCACGGTCGCTGTCCTTCCTCCTCTTCCTAATCGGTCTCGCGATCACGACGGGAGCGACGGCCCAATCCAATTCGGCCCCGGACAACTTTGCACCAACCGGCATCGTTTATCCGATCCACGACATCAATCTGAGTCTGCCTCTCGACGGCATCGTCACGTCCGTGCCCGTCAAAGCCGGTCAACACTTGGTCAAGGAAGACTTGTTGATCCAACTCGACGACCAACTGCAGCAGTTGGAAGTTCAGCGCCGCAAACGCATTTGGGAAGACGACAGCCAAATCAACTCCGCCCGGGAAAACCTCACCCTGCTGGAAAGTCTGGTCGCAACCAAAGAGGAGCTTTTCGAGACCAGTCGCACCGTGAGCCAGTCGGAACTCAAACGGAATCAAATCCAACTTAATCAGGTCCAGGGCGAATACCAAGCGCTGCTCGAAGCCAAGGCCAAGGCGGAACTCGAATACCGCATCGCCGCCGAAATATTGGACTCGTATCAACTGCGTGCCCCCATCGACGGCACCATCGTCGACATCATCCCTTCCGAGGGGGAATGGGTCCGGACCGGCGATCCCGTTATCCGACTGGTCGATACCCGCACCTGTTACTTGGATTTGGACGTGGATCTGATGACTTCCCGCCGTATCGCGGCAAAGGATACTCAACTCTTCGTGCAGGTTTCCGTCGGGGAAACCACCGTGCGACGCGCCGGCAGCGCCGACTTCATTTCCGCCGTCGCGGATGCCGGCAGCGGACTGCTTCGAGTAAAAGTCTATTTCGACAACACCGACAACGCCATCACCCCCGGAATCACCGGCCAGTTGATCATCGAGTAGCCTCCAACGAAACGGCTGTCAGGCAGCCTGTTCCGAAAATGTAGG
>CAXBOL010000326.1:0-5899 GCA_963977295.1 uncultured Opitutaceae bacterium | reverse complement strand
TAGGTTCGCTTAACAATGTGGTGACGGGAGACGACCTGACCATCGATGACGGCGCAATGAGCCTGACCTTTGCCGATGCCAACGCGGGCGTGGCCAAACCCGTCACGCTGCCCGGAGTCGTCCTCGCCGGAGCGGACGCCGGCAACTACACGGCGATCACACCGACGGGACTCACCGCCACGATTTCGCCCAAGGCACTCACGATCGACGGCGCGTCGGCGCAGGATCGGGTCTACGATAGCACGACCCTCGTGGCGGTGAGCGGCGGGAATTTGCAAGGTATCGTCGGCTCTGACGCGGTGTCCTTGGTGGCGAGCGCCGCCAAGGGTAATCTGGATGACAAGACGATTGGCACCAACCGAGCCGTGACCGTGAGCGGTTACGATCTGACCGGTGGGGCAGCGACCAATTACGTGTTGGTGCAACCGACCGGACTCACCGCGTCGATCACCGCTTACACCCTGAATCTGCTCGGCCTCGATGCGGACAAAACCTACGATGGCACGACGGTTGCGCCGTTGACGTTTGCCGGCTTGGATGCGGTTTTCGCGGGTGATACCGTGACGGTTGATGCGTCGACGGTGACGGGCGGCTATGGCGATAAAAACGTGGGCACCGCCAAAGCGGTGGCAGTTACCGGCGACTTCGGACTTTCCGGTCCCGATGCCGGCAATTACGTGCTGACCCAACCCGGTCCCTTGACGGGGAATATTTCGCGTCTCGGCATCACCGTAGCGGGACTCACCATTGCCGATAAGGTTTACGATGGCACCGACGTGGGAGCAATCGCCGGGACGGGCACTTTTGGCGGGGCCATCGCGGGCGATGATCTGTCGATCGCCGTCGGGGAGGTCACCATTACGTTCGCCGATAAAAACGTGGGTGAAAACAAGGACGTGGCGCTTTCCGGTATCACCCTGAGCGGTGCGGATGCCGGCAACTACACCGCCGCCACTCCGGTCGGTATCACCGGAACCATTACGCCGAAGGATCTGAGCATCACCGGTTTATGATCAAACCACCAGCGTCGCCATCACCGGCGGCACGCTGCAAGGGGCCATCGCCGCCGACGCCGTTGCGCTGGACCCCGCTGCGGTGACCGGCACGTTGGTCGACAAAAATGTGGGCCAAAATAAACCCGTGACCGTGGCCGGATTCGGCCTTACCGGAATCGACGCGACCAATTACGTGCTGGCGCAACCCACCGGCATCTTTGCCGATATCAGTGCCTTCACCCTCAATCTCCTCGGACTCGATGCCGATAAAGTTTACGACGGCCTCGCGGCCGCGCCGCTGGCGTTCACCGGACTCGACGCGGTGTTTAGCGGGGACGATGTCGCCGTCGATACCAGCGCGGTCAGCGGCAGTTATGCCGATAAGAACGTGGGCAACGCCAAAGCGGTGGCGATCACCGGCACTTTTGGCCTGAGTGGAGTCGACGCCACGAACTACACCTTGACGCAACCCGGACCGTTAACCGGCGACATCACACCGCGCGGGATCTCCGTGACGGGTCTCACCATCGCGGACAAAGTCTATGACGCGACGGACCTCGCCGAAATCGCCGATGCGGGTTCGTTTGTGGGTGCGGTGGCGGGCGATGACATCGCGGTGGATTCGTCGGCCATGGCCATCACCTTTTCAGATAAGAACGTGGGTGTGGCCAAGGACGTCACACTTTCCAGTCTCGCCCTCAGCGGGGCCGATGCCGGCAACTACACGACGACCACGCCGACCGGGCTCAGTGCCACGATCACGGCCAAGAGCGTGACCATCGATGGACTGACCGCGACGGACAAGATTTACGATCGCAACGCGGTGGCGACCCTTGACGGCACCGCGGTGGCGAACGGCTTTGTGACGGGGGATACGGTTGCACTCAATGCGACGGCGCAAGCGGCTGCATTTGTCGACAAAAACGTGGGCATCGCGAAAGCCGTGAACGTCAGCGGTCTCGTGCTGGATGGCGTCGATGCGGCGAACTACACCTTTGATGCGCCGATCCTGACCGCCACCATTACGGCGGCGGAAGTCGACCTGATCGGCCTCACGGCGCTGGATCGAATCTACAACGCCGGACTGGTGGCGGGATTGGGCGGCACGGCGGCGTTGGACTTTGGCAGTCTCACGGGCGTATTGGATGCGCTGGAAGATGTATCGCTGGCAGGCACTGCGGCTGGCAGTTTTGCCGACAAGAATGTGGGCGCGGCCAAAGCCGTGACCTTAGCGGGCGTGGAGCTGGCAGGGCTCGATGCGGCGAACTACACGCTCTTGCTGCCGACCCTATCCGCGAACATCACCCCGGCCGAGCTCCAGATCACCGGAACGGAAGTCGCGGGTAAAGTTTACGACGCGACCACCGCGGCCTCCCTGGCCAGTCTCGGTGGCGTGGCGCCGCTGGCCTCGGATGACGTGACCCTGACGGCTCTCAATGTGGCTTTCGACGATAAGAACGCGGGCCCGGCCAAGACTGCGACCGTGGCGGACGCACAAGTGTCTGGCACCGACGCTGCCAACTATCAGATCGTGCTGCCGACCGGACTCACCGCCGCAATCACGCCGGCCGAACTGCAACTCACGGGCGTGAACGCCGACGATCGCGTTTACGACGGCACGGTCAGCGCGCCTCTCAGCGGTTCGTTGGAGGTGTCTCCGCTGGGCGCAGATAACGTGACCGTCGCCGGTCGAGCGACCGCGATCTTCGCCGACAAGAACGTCGGCACGGCCAAGCCGGTGGCGCTCTCTGGTCTGAGCCTGGCCGGAAATGACGCCGGCAACTACACGCTGTCGCTGCCCGAGCTTGCGGCCGATGTGCTGCGGCGGACGCTCAACGTTTCTGGCATATCGGTGGAGGACAAAATTTACGACGGCACCGTGGCGGCGACTCTGGCGGGCGGGGCGGTGTTGGGTAACGCCATCGCCGGGGACAACCTCGCCTTTGAATTGAGTGCGATCAGTGGCATCTTTGCCGACGCCAACGCGGGTATCGGAAAAGCGGTGACGCTTTCCGGTGCGGGACTGTCAGGCGTCGATGCAGGCAACTATACCACCATGCTGCCCCAAGGCCTCACGGCGACGATCCTGCAAAAACTGCTCGCGGTGATCGGAGCTGAAGCGACAGATCGAACTTACGATGCCACGACGGCGGTCGCAGTGAGTGGCGGATCGCTCTCGGGGGTCGTGACCGGCGACACGGTGAACCTGGTGGCCACGAATGCCGCTGGCACGATGGCGGACAAGAACGCGGGCACTGCGAAACCAGTCACGGTGACAGGTTACACCATCGGTGGTCCAGCAGTGGGCAACTACACCGTGGCGCAGCCGACCGACGTGACCGTCGATATTACACCGCTTGAACTCTCCGTGACCGGGGTCGAAGTGGCCGACAAGTTCTTCGACGGCACCACGACGGCCACGCCGAGTGGCGGGGCCTTACAAGGCATCATCTCCGGCGACGACTTGAACCTCGATCGGACAGCGGTGACCGCCAACTTTGACACCGCCGCCGTGGGGCAGGACAAGTCTGTGGCCGTAGCGGGTCTCGTCCTCGGAGGGGCTGATGCCGGCAACTACGTGCTGCCGGGGACCATTTCCTCCACTGGCAATGTATTGCAGACTCTGGAGGTCATTACCGACGTGATCCCGGTCGAGGTGCTTCAAGCTAGTGCCGCCGCTGAACGTGCCGCGCAGGAAGAGCAACTCCGCGCCGCCGCGACCGAGGCCGCCAACGCGGTGGACCCGGTCGATTACGAAGCGGCCACCGCCGGACTCGTCTCCGGCTTGCCGCCCGTCGTGGTGAATCCGGTCATCAACACGATCCCGGCAAATTACCGTGACGCGACCCTGAATGCCTACGTGAGTGCGGCCACCGCCGCGCAGGACGCCC
Source organism: uncultured Opitutaceae bacterium (assembly GCA_963977295.1). GTDB lineage: Bacteria > Verrucomicrobiota > Verrucomicrobiia > Opitutales > Opitutaceae > Actomonas. The sequence goes on along the minus strand of CAXBOL010000326.1, from coordinate 2,013 downwards.
AGGCCAACTACAACGCTCAGGCTCAGGTCCTGCGGGGTGCGACGCGCGAGTTCAAGGCCCTCACGCAGGACTACAACAACGCGGTTCGCGACGCCGAAGTGGCGCAGGGTCTGCAGACCACGCTCGAGACCGAGATCACCGCCATCAACACCGAGATCGCCAAGATTGAAGCGAATCTTGCCACCGCTGAGGCCGCCGCCGAGCGCATCGCCGACCTGAAGAAACGCATCCTCGACGCCACGCGTTTGGGCCGTGGCAACGAGGTGGCTGAGTTGCAGGCCATGATCGACGAAGCCGAGGAGGTGCTCGCCACCGCCGACGAGAACCGTGAGGCCCTGGCTCGCTTGCAGGACGCTCGTGCGGAGAGCGAAGCGCGTCTCGACGACAACGCGGCCACCATCGCGCGCGCCAATCAACTGAAGGCCGCCTACACCGCCGCCGAAGCCAATATTCAGAAACAGAAACAATCGGTCACCGCTGCCAAGACCAACGCCCAGACGGCCATCGCTGCGCTGGATGAGGCTCGCGCAGCAGGCGAAGAGCGCGCTCGCGCGGGACTCGAGATCGCGCAGGCAGCGATCACCCGCTTGACCGAAGAATCGGGTCCTGACGTCGACGCCGAGGTGGATCGGGTCCTCTCCCAATATGAGGGCGGAACCAATTCCAACAATCGTCGCGTCTCCGATAGTTTCCCGCTTTCTGAAGAACGTCAGGCGGAGATCGCCGCCACGCAGGCCGAGGGCGACGCCGCCATCCGGCAGTATGATTCCTTCGTGCAGCAACAGGAAGCGGCCTTTGCGCAGATCAGAACCCTACCGCAGGCCGCGAAAGATGCGGCGTTGCGAGCCATCATCCCCAACGGCCTTGGGGACAAGACCAGCGAGGAACTGGCTCAGTTGGATCCCCGCGATCTGGGGATCTCCGAGGACACCTTGCTTCCCTCCTCTTCGGAATCGATCTTCCGGCTCGATCGGGCAACGGCTCCCTTGGCCAATCAACTCGCCGAGTTGGGTGAATTGCGGGGCTTATTCGGCGACCGAACGCCCGCGACGATTCCGGCCACCATCGCCAACGGAGGATCGCGAGGGATGGATAACCTGGATGAGCCGCTCACCTTCGATCCCATGGTGGAGGTGAATCTCAAGAACGAGCTTCAGGCCACCGGCTTGCTGCCCAAATTCAATGACCCGGTCTTGGCGGGGCTCCCGGTTTCCCAGCAGCTCAAACTCAACAGCGCCATGCAGCAGTTGGCTTCGAGTATGGCCAACGCTTCCTCGGACGGCGGCTCGGACATCAAGACCATGCAGGAGCAGGTCGATGAGCAGACGGTCAAGCTCATCACGATGGCGCTCTTCGATCAGGTGGGCAAAAAGAACCGCTTCGTGAGCGCCGCCGGTGATGTCCCCGGAGTGCAGGATGCCGTGGGGGCCATGATCGGTGAACTCGCCGCGCAATACGGTATTAGCACCGAGCCACTCATGGATGTCATGGGGGGCGACATCAGCGTCCTCACCGGCCTGCCCCAGGCATCCCTCAACAAGGTGGGCGAGATCGCGCAGGACGTGGTCAATGACCCGGTCGGTGCCGGCGTTACGCTGGTTTCGGATACAACCAAAAATATTGGTAACGTGGCCCTAGCCGGTGGCGAGGCCTTCGTCAAGGCGTGGACTGGATCGGGCGCGAGTTCCGACGCCGCGGAACGCGCGGCCCAGGAACGGGAGGCGGTCCAGGCCTTCGAAGCGCGGCGCGAAAAGTTGTCGGCATTGACCAGCACGATTGTCGCCATCGAAACTCGCCGCGAAGAAGCGGTGCAGGAGCGGGAGACCAACCTCGCCGCCGTCAAAACCTATCTGGTTGCGGGTGCTCAAGAGCGTGAGGCCGATCTCGGTCAGGCCAGGATGGGCAATCGCAGCATATTGATCGAGCAGCGTGACGCGGCCGTCGCCGAGAAACGCACCGAATTGCAACGCGAACAGATTGCCGAGTTCCTCGCTCCCGGTATGGCCCAGGAAG
>CAXBOL010000325.1:0-5918 GCA_963977295.1 uncultured Opitutaceae bacterium | reverse complement strand
AGATGGCCGATCTCCGGCGAGCCTGCCGCCACCGCTCCGGCGACTCCCCACCCCAAAATCAGACTCAATCCCCCGCCAAGCCAGGCCGATACCCGGCGCCGAGCGGACCGTGCCGGGGTCGTCGCAAAGGACCATGAAATGCTGAAGCGGGAAACAGGGGGGCGGCGCATCCCCCCAACTTACGCGCTTTGCCGCAACCACGATAGTCGGGTAAATAGACGACAAACCCGCTGCCCGGCGGCGAAATGGCTCTACTTGATGAGCCCGTGTCGCAGGGCCTTGGCCACGGCCCCGGATTGGGACTGCACTTCCAGTTTGGTGTAGAGTCTTCCAAGATACGTGGAGACCGTGCTTTCGGAAATGACCAGCAAGGCGGCGATCTCCTTCACCGTCCGGCCCTGGGCCAGATGCTCCAACACCTCCAACTCGCGCGCGGCCAATTTCAGATCAAACCCCGGCGCAGGCGTGCGAAGATTATCCAACACGATTCTGGCGACGGAGGGACTCAACGCGGATCCCCCCAGAAACACATCGGTAATGCCGGCGACAATCTGTTCCGCGCTGGAGGATTTTAACAGATAACCGGACACCCCCGCTTCCAGGGCGTCGATGACCATGCGCTTTTGCCCGAACACAGTGAGCGCAATCACCGCCACGTCCGGCGCCATCCGCGCGAGCTGCTTGATGCCTTCGAGACCGCTCATGCGCGGGAGGCCCAAATCCATCAGAATCACGTCGGGCCGGACCGCGGTCTCGATCTCCGCAAACAGTTCCCGGCAGGAAGGAAACACGCGACAGGTTTTGATGCGGTCCGAGCGGGTCAATATCCGGGAGAGCATCCGGCGGTAGTGGGCGTCGTCTTCCACGACCCAGACTTCAATGGGAATCATGAATTTGAGCTTTGGTAAGGGGTCCGAGGTTCCTGCGTGAGCCGCTTCAAGGGCACTTGCATCGCGACGCGGGTCCCCTCGCCTTCGCCCGACCTGACGATGCAGTGGCCCCCGAGTTCTTCCGCCCGTTGCCGCATGTTGCTCAACCCCCATCCATTGACCGGTCGGGCCGGATCGAAGCCGCATCCGTCATCCCGAATTTCAATCCACAACTGGTCGGCCTTGATCAGGGTTTCGATGCGCACGTGCGAGGCCCGTGCATGACGGGCACAATTGTGAATGCCTTCCTTGAAGAACATCGTGATGTGGCGTTTCACATTCAAAGACACCCGCAGGTCGGGACCGGGTTCATCCGTCACCAGTTCTATCCGCGGTCCCCGCAACACCCGTTTCGCCCGCTGCTGAAGTTCCAGCAAAAGAGCAGACAACAAAATGGGCCCCTGATCCCCCACCTTGATGATTTCGCCCAGGGAGGCACTGGCTTCGCGCGCCATGAAGGACAGGTCGCCAAGATCCGTCGCCACCACGCCTCCCGCCGGTTGGTCGGCCAGTTCATCGGCCAGCAGCGCAATTCCGCCGAGACTGCTGCCCACTTCATCGTGAAGATCCCGCCTGAATTGGTCGGCTTGCTTGCGCAGCAGCTTCTTCTTGTGGGCGTTCTGGAAGAGGATGAATCCGACGAGACCCAGCGAAACGAACACCGCGCCCCCCACCCATAACTTGAGTTGCAGGTAGTGCCAGATCGCCGCCGCCAACACGAGTTCGCGCTCCATCACGGCCAGTCGCTGCTCCAGGGGACGACGACGGGCCAGTCCTTCAAACCATTCCAGGTCCGACAAAATTTGCCGCCCCCAGCAGTAGCCATCCAACAACCTCGGCAACTGATACTGATGGACGGCTGGAATCCCGGACACCGGCAGCACCCGCCCCGAAACCAAGTCCCCTTTCAGGTCGTAAAGCGCGATTTCCCCGAGACCCAGTACCCGTTCGCCGTCCATCGTCGGCAATCCGCTCAGCGTCACCCGCAGGTAGCGCGCCTCCGGAGGCCGCACGCAAATGGAAAACAAGGCCCCGGTCCGCCCGCGATTGCCGACCCCTTGCTGCTCGATCGGTCGATAGTTTTTGAAATCACGATCATTGGAAACATCCACGGTCACCTCACCCGGGAATCCGACCCCCGAAAGCGCGAGCCCATCCAAGGATTTTGCCGGCCAGAGATCGAATCGACTGATCTCCTTCGGTTCTCCCAGGTCCACCATCACTTCGACGGTTTCGGCGAGTTGAGCGCCCGGAGTCGACAGGATCATCAAATCCTTCCGGCCCGAGGCCTCCTGCCCCAGAGGAAACCCCAACCCGCTCACCCCATCGGTCAGGTAACTCAGCTCCCACTGCGGCGGGAGGGAAAAACCGGCCGAGGCAGTCACCTGCGTGGAGTCCCAGATCGCCAGATTTTCGGCAAAAAAACTCTCCCCGTTGCCGCCCCAAATAAAAAACTCGCCCAACGCAAAATAGTTCATCCGCGATTCCGAACGAACCTCCGGCACCGTCATCCGGATGTGCCGGGTTTTGACGTGAAGATCGGAAAAGACCACCGGCAGCGTGCCGGGATCGGGGAAATCTTCATCCAACCAATCGGCGACGACGTCGAACTCACCAGACGCCGTCAAAACCTCGATTTTGAACCGCGGAGGAAAGCCGTAGGCCTTGGGTCCGGACTCGTAGGGATTGGCCGCCGGCGCGATCCCAATGGCTTGAATGGTGAACGGAAGAGTAAGGACAAAATCGAGCTGGTGCACCTTGTATCCCCGCTCCGCCGCGCCCGCGTCCAAGGCACCCGTTTCGAGGGCCGAGTGAAAACCGAGGCGATTCTGCAGCGTCACGGGATACTGGCGCGGCAAACGGGACAACTGTGCCTGAAGACGTTGAATCTCGGCCTCCAATTGCGTGACTCGGCGCCCGGGCCATCGGGATCGCTCAAGCGTGTTCGCCCGCTCACGCGCCTGCCATTCCGCGGGATTCAAGGGGTCGATCGATTGGCCGGACACCCCTCCCGAGAACCAACCGCTCCCGATCAGCATCCCGACCAACCAGACGCGCGTCGCCCGCCACCTGTTCTGCCATCGCTCACGCATCTCAGTTGGGCCCGTGGCGGGAAGCAGACTCCCCGGATCGACCGGGCATTGCCCTTGGTGGGGCGGTCATTCCCTTTGAAACATGGTTAACAGGTGGCACAACGCACGGGTTAAGCACTTGGCGGCGGCGAGGCGATTGAAATTCGCCGGACGATCGGGATCCCGCCCCGCCCCACGCCGTCGAAGCCATTCCGAACTACGGCGTCATTTTCACCCGTCGCGACCGACTGTCGGCTTTTAATTTCAACGGACTCGGGAGTTGGTTGTCATTGCCTTCGATGGTCACGTCCTGGCTGTTTTCCAACGTGAACGCCGGGGCATCATCGCGTCCCGTCACGTAATCTTGGGCCGGCACAATGGTGTTGTTTCGGAAACTCACCGCCTCGGCGTGCGCGGCGACCAGCAGGTTCGATGAACGTGTCTCGTCCCGAGAAACCGAATTCAGGTCAAAACCGACTGCCGTCGGCTTTGGTGCCACAGAAGCTCACTTCCAGACCCAGCTCATGCGCGAGGGCAGCTCGGGCATAAACTGCCGTATCCGCCTCAGCCGCGGAAAGGGCATAAGCCACTTGCACGTGGTTGGCTTGGTGGCGGGCCATCATTTGGTCGCGCGTAACCCCGTAGGTCACCGCGTGCATGATGGGCCACTGCTCAGTAGTCGCCTGCCAACGACGTTGGGTTTCGGCTGCGGGCAAGGCCACTACCTTGGCTCGACCTATGTCCATCTTGAGTCGACCGTCGGCCACGAAGATGCGCGACCAGACAATCTCTCCAGGTTTGGCAATGCCTCGCAGCGATCCACCGCCCAAACCGAAATACATTTTGGGTTGGCGCAGGGAGTCCGATCCCGCCCAGCCCCCGATGTGGTGTGCGGGAGGCGCGGCCCCGGAAATCAACCATACCCACACATAATCATCGACGGTCCCTGACTCGTCAAAATCGGCCCAACGCAGATCGTGAAGAGTCGTCTCTACCGGCTGCCCCAGCGCCCGATGCACTCGGTTGATGAACAATCCATCCAGTCCCGCACACTCATCGACTTCGTTGAAATGCACGATGGCCTCACCTTCGCGAATGATCGTGCCGTCTGCACGAAGCACCGGGGGGCGGTCGTCGTTGTTCAACGAACCTTCGGCGAGGTCTGAAGCAGGCAGTAAATCTTTGAGACCCTGCTGGTATTGAATCCCGATCGTCTCGCAGCCAAATTCATCGGCCAGTCGCACTGCCGCGATGTAGAGTTTGCACTGCTGCAGCACCTGGGCCTCGTTGAGATCCAGCTCCGCATCCAGTCCAAAGTGAAACGTCAGCCCCTTGGCCACATACCACTCGTAAACCGCCCGTGCCTCCGCATCGGTCACCTGAGTAGTGGCGTAGTAGAGCGCCGATTGCGATAGCCGTTCCTTGAACACCCCGCACGGAAACAACAGCGCGTCGGGAATAATGGCATTAAACATACCCATACACCCCTCGTCGAACACGCCCATGATGGATTTATGACGCCGCAAATTGGCAGCGACCTCGCGCCCAACTCGCACCGCCTCCTTCGGCAAAGCCGACGGGTCCAACGCGGCAACATGCGCGGTCTCATGACTACACGTTCCCGTCGTAAGCCAGTCGCTCAGCTTTTGTCGGAAGTAGTCATCCTCAAACGTCTCGCTCCACAGCGTCGAGTAACGCACGCCCGCCTTGGTAAGCGACCCGTTGAGATTGAGCATGCCCACCAATCCCGGCGCTTCCCCACTCCAATTGGCAACGGTCAGAATCGGTCCGCGATGGGAAATCAACCCCGCCAACACATGATGCGAATACTGCCACACCGCCTCAGCCACCACCACCGGTGCGTCTGGATCAAGATCCGCGAAAATCGCCATGCCCTGCTTCTGCGAGCTAATAAACCCGTGTCCTTCCGCTTCATTGTAAGGATGGGCGCGGACAATCTCGACCCCCAGCGAGGCCAAGACCTGGCCGAGTTTGGCCTCCATCGCGGCCTGGCCGGCCCAGCAGGCGACGTTGGCACTGAGACGAAGATCGCCACTGGCGACCAAATAAATCCGGGAGGACGTGGAAATTGAGCTCATGATAGCGAAATGTAAAAGTTAGTTGAGGCGCGGAATGGGTCCCTCCAATTCGAAACTGTGATGATGGCTTCAGCGTTAGATTCGGCGGGGATCCAGCACGACGTGCCGAATCCTTTCCCGACGCCACGTGTAGGTGATGTGCACGCGACCATCGCGAGTTTGAATAATGGCCGGATACGAGTAGCCATTCTTCGCGTCGTCGCTTTCCAAAACCACCACGTCGCGCCATGTCACGCCATCCTCGGAAACCGCCACATTGAGCGGCGAACGCGGACCGCTACGACCGTCGGATTGCAAGCCGGTCGGGTTGTAGACCAGTAACTGGCGGCCGTCCGCTAATGTGACCGCGTCCGTCCCCGAACTCGGATTCGGCAACTCTGTCGCAGTCATTTTACTCCAGGTCCGTCCCTGATCGGCCGACCAGCTGGTGGTAATCACACTCTCCCGGCTCCGGCAAAGAATCTGGAGTCCTCCGTCGGTATGGAAGAGCACGCTAGGTTGGATGGCGTTGAATTCCTCTTTGGTATTAATCGGACCGACCCGGGTCCAAGTCCGGCCCAAATCCTGAGTCAGCTCAAAGTGAACCGTCCAGCCGTCGGCTTCACTCTCCGAGCTGGTGGGACATAAGATCGTGCCATCCGCCAATTGCACGGGCTTGTTCTTGATCGGCCCTAAAATGCCTTCGGGGAGTCGACACGGTTCCGACCACGTGTGACCATCATCATCGGACGTCATGAGCATCCCCCACCAGTCCCGGGGATTTGGGCCCACCTTGTAGAAGAGCATCAACGGACCATCGCGGGGCTGAAACAACACCG
>CAXBOL010000324.1:0-5921 GCA_963977295.1 uncultured Opitutaceae bacterium | reverse complement strand
GGGGCGTCGCTTGCCGACGACCGCGGTGGAGTGGAGCCTGGAGCCCCGGGTCAACGACCCCGGTTACAGCGGTTCACCCGCCGAGGTGAAATGAACGTGACTGGAGAAATTGGGTGTCCATTGGCACTACGCATTCGCCGATGCCAGTAGGACAATTCCTAAGTTAGCGCCTCCGGGGCAGCGACCCCGGCTTACAGTATTTTGGCATATGCGCCAAAGTTTGATGATCGAATGACGTGGGTCTAAAACGGATCTAGCGGTCGTTTAGTAGCGCATGTCGGTGTCTCCCTCGATGGTGATCCCGTGTTCATCGAGGGTCATACCGCGTTGCAGATTGTAGTCGGCCAAGGCGCGTTGCAGATCGGTTTCCGCACGGTAGGCGCTGATTTCGGCTCCGGCTAAAATTTCCTGTTGGGCCAGCACGAAGAAGGTGCTGCCGGTGCCGGCGCGAAGTTTTTTTACCTCTGCATCGAGATTTTGTTCAGCCAGTCCCAGCGAATACGTGGTGACTTCGACGCGTTGCTTGGCGGTGTTGATTTGAGAGGCCGCATTGCCAAGGGCGACGACGATGTCTTGTTCGACGGCGGCCAGGTTCATCTCCGCTTGTTGCAAATTGAAGGTGGCCGAGCGGTAGCGTCCGCGTTCGGCGGCGAAGGTCAGCGGCACACTCACCACGGCACCGAGACTATAAGAGCGGCTGTCGCGGTCGAGGACTTGTAGTTGACTCTTAGATACGTGATTGTCGAGGCCGTTGTAGCCGAGCGAACCCACGAGGTTCACTTGGGGCATGAGTTGATTGCGACGGTAACGACGGTTCACGTCAGCGCGACGGACGTTGAGTTTGGCTTGTTGATAGTCGGGACGACGTTCGAGTGCGGCAGCAAATTCGAAGGCAGGATTGGGAACGTGGTCGGGCAGGGGCGCGGGTTTGGCGATGGCGAGGTTCCGATCCAAAAGGGCCGTGGTGTTGTCGTCCGAAATGAGTCCCTTGAGGAAGTTCGCCGACACCTTCACCGAGCGGGTGGCGATTAAAATGGCTTCCTCGCGGGTGGCGACCCGCGTGCGAGCGGAGGTGACGTCGGCAGCGGATAGACTGCCCGCTTCGAAGCGTTTCTCATTTTCTTTCAACAGGCCGCTGGCGAGATCGCGGGACCTAATAGCGATTTCGAGATTCTTGTGGGCGAAGTCTAATTCGAGGTAGGCGTAGATGACAGAGGTCACGATATTCATGACCGTTTGTTTGTATTGCCACTGCGAGACCCCGTGGCTCGCTCGAGCGAGGCGGACGCTGACAAGATTGGCGTCGAACCCAAAGCCCTTTAACAAGGGTTGCGTGATCTCGAGGCCGGCGAAAGAAAAGTAATTGTCAGCGAAGGCATTGAAGGTGCCGCGTTGGTTCTGGGAATAACCACTCACCTGATAAGACATGCCCCAAGGGGCGATGCCGCCCACGCCAAGGCTGAAGGTGTCGGATTCCACGATGGAAGACGGCGGGCGGTTGCCGGTGAACGGATCGGAGGATTGAGGGCTCCCATCTTCACTGTGGGTGTAGGTGCCGCGGAAGCCGGGATGAAACGCGCCCCATTCAGCAGCCAGATCGGCCCGGGTGGCGTTGGTGCCAAAACCTTGGGCCTTGATCGAATAGTTTTTGGCCAGAGCCTGACGAATGGCTTCGTTGAGCGTGATGGGTTCGGGCGTGGATTGGGCTCGGAGGCAAGGCGCGAGGGCGACGAGTCCGAGGCAAAGAGAGGTCGTGAAAAATGAGATTCGCATTCGAAGTGTGTTCTGTCGGGGGTAATGCAGTGCCTGTGCCAGCTTGGCTTGGGATATGGTAAGTAGCTATTTATAAGTAGGATAAAATTATTGGCGATGATGGAGTCAGAGTGGAGTCATCGGGCCCGGGAAAAAGCTGTCCCGATATTGGGACGGGTTGAGAGCGGGCAAGGACCGTGGGGAATGGAACCTTGGGGTGGCACTAGCCTCGGGTGAGTCAGGTTCACGCACGGTATGATGCGAGGTAGGGGCGTAGCTGGCCGACGCCCGCAGTAGAGTGGCGGGTGTAAAACTGGGGCAGCGACCCCCGGCCGGTCATGTTGGTGCGAGGAGTGCTGTAGCCGGGCTCGTTGAGCCCGGGAATACGTCGGCAAGGCCTGCGATGTGATCACCCGAGGTCAACGACCTCGGCCACAACCGGGAGCTTGTGTTAGCCCGGGCTCTTCGACTCCGGGAGTTAGTTGTAGCCGAGCTGGTTGAGCCCGGAGCGATGGAGTGGGGGTGGGGCGAGTGGCGTTGAGCTCCGGAGGACAGGAGGGCGCGTAGTCGACCCTAAGGCTCAAGATACCATGACGCCGTCGGCTAAGCGCACGATGCGGGAGCCAAAGGCAGCATTCTCGTTGGAGTGCGTGACCTGCACGACGGTGACACCGTCTTCCTGATTGAGCTTGCGGAACAACTCCATGATCTCGCGTCCCTGGTCCGAGTGAAGGTTGCCGGTGGGCTCATCGGCGAGGATGATGCGGGGCTTGGCAATGAGGGCGCGGGCGATGCCGACCAATTGTTGTTGGCCCCCGGAAAGTTGGCTTGGGTAGAGGTCTTTTTTGCCAACGATGTGAAAACGATCGAGGGCGTCACACACGATCGAATCGCGATCGCGGCGAGGGGTGTCGCGGTAGGAAAGCGGCACTTCGAGGTTTTCGTAGACGGTGAGATCGTCGAGCAAGTGGTAGCTCTGAAAGACGAACCCGATGTTTTGTTTTTGCAGGGCGAAGCGACGTTTCTTGTCGAACTTGTGGACCGGGGCATCGTCGAACCAGTATTCGCCGTTCCAGGCGGCATCGTGCAGGCCGAGGACGTGCAGCAAGGTGGATTTACCGGACCCGGAAGGTCCCATGATGGAAACAAAATCTCCCGAGGCGATCTCGAGGTTGATGTTACGCAGGGCGTAAAAGGGACCGCCTTTGAGGGGAAAGACACGTTCGATACCGCGAAGAGAAATCATGGAAAAATAAAAATTTGATCAGCTAAGCCAGAGCACAAATTTCTGATGAAGTTTCTTTGCGGTCGGTGCAATGTGTTTAGCCGCTGGAACCTGATAACGACGAATCGTTTCGAGTTCGGAAAACGTGGAAGAGGACGGCTGGACGGGAGTGGACACAGAAAGCAACACTCCGATAATCAAGCCACAAAAGCCGGTGAGTAGTGTCTGCATACCCTATAGTAAACATGAGCCGTGCCAAAGGTTGCAGAAAAGTGTAACTAGCAGTCCAACAGTGACTAAAATTAAGATCTATTTTGAAGATCTCTAGCTCGGAGATCGAAAATGCTACCCAACGTTCCCACTTCTGGGACGGCGACTACTCTTCGGCGGAGAGGGTCGCTTTGATCTGCGTGATGGTGCCTTGATCATGCGACCACGTGAAATGGCGCGGTGCTTTGGGGCGATCAAATCGCTTCATCAACTGCGGTGCGTTTCGTTTGGGCAGCGTCAAGGTTTGGACGCCGGACGCATCACAACCCAGTAGGCGCGCGTAGGGTTTGTGCAGGGTCGGTCGCCCGATGAGGCGGCCCGCGTCAGATTGTTGCGGTGCCGTTTCGGTGCGGTCGGCACGTTCGAGCACCAACGCGCTGTAGGGCAAACTGCGCAAATCAATGCCGGCGCGTTGGCCGAATTTTACCCAATGGGAATCGGCGAAGATCCCGGGCCCCGGGACGGCAAAGTGGTGACACCAATGGCGTTCATTGCCGGGCGCAAGCAGACCGCAGGTCCCCTGATGGGGGCAGGGATACACCGCTCGAAACTGAGGGAGTAGCCGTTCACGCCACGACACCAAGTCGCCAGCGACGGCAGACGTGCCAGGCTCGATCCAGATTACGGCTTGAGCTTGATCGATTTGCCGGGCGAGGGCGGACTTACCCGGCTCATCGAGTTCGTTGAGCACATGGCTGATGACGAGCAAGGTTGCTGACGTGGTCGTATCCCATGGTGCGGCATCCGTATGCGGAAATTCGTCACGGAGGCGCTCGAGGGCGTAGTTGCGGGCAAAGAGGGAGTGATCCCACACCCGCACGGCCCGGCCGGGGTCGGCCAGTTCGGGCCATGCTCGCAGCACGCGGCGAAGGGCGACGCCGCTGCCGCAGCCCCAGTCGAGCGTGAGCCCCGTCGGGGGATTCCAGCCGCGCCGGGTCAGTTCGCCGAGGACGTGATCCCACTTCCAACCGATACGTTCGCCGTAGGTGAAATCATAGTGAGCGAGATCGTCCTGAGATCCCCAATACGGACCGTGCGCGGCGGTGCCGCTGAGGAACCCGTCGCGGAGGCGGTCGAGGATCGACCAATTGAGGTCTTCCCAGTTCATAGAAAGGCGGAAAGCGCGAGACGCGGGCGCATAAGATCAGGGATTGAGGTCGAGGCCGAGGTGGCGGGCGAGGGCTTGGGTTTTGATGCCATAGAACGCGGCGAACTCGCGGGCTTGGCGCAGAGCGGCGGGCGACGGCTGGCGCGCTTGGTGAGCCGGGGCCATGGCGACGAGCATGAGGTTTTTGGCGGTGTGTTCAGTTGAGACGAATTCGAAGATCTTGGTGGTGAATCCGACCGCTTCAAGTAAGAGCGCGCGGAGCGAATCGGTTACAAATTCAGCCTGACGCTCGTGCAGGATTCCATGACGCAGGGCCGGTGCGAGGACGGGAGGGGCGGTGAGTTGGGGACGCAGTTCCTGATGGCAACACGGGGAGAGCACGAGGAGCTTGGCGCCAGCAGCCACGCCGGCCGCGAGGGCGTCATCGGTGGCGGTGTCGCAGGCGTGCAAGGCGATCAAGACGTCCAGCTGACCGAGGGTGGCGGAGGCCGGGGTGATTTCACCGGTTTGAAAGCTCAGATTGGCAAGATGGTGAGTGCGGGCGAGCTGGTTACACGACTCCACCAAATTGGGCCGGCGTTCGATGCCTAAGACCTGGGCTTGCTTTCCGAGCAGATCGGCGGCGGCGAAAGTGAGATAGCCTTTGCCGCAACCCATATCGGCGATGCGCAGGGGCGGCGCATCGGAGGCGATGGACGAAGTCAGGCCACTTTCCGCGAGCAGGTGCTGCAAGACCTCGGCGAATTTTTGGATTTGGCGAAATTTGGGGGCATTACCGGTGCGGGGTTGGCCGTGTTCATTGGCCACTCCGAGATCGCGTAGCCATCCGGCGGTAGGATCAATCGCGCGGGCTTTGGTGCGATCGTGGCTGACGGGGGCAGGAGGCGGGGCGGATTGGGCGAGTTTGAATTTCACCTTCACCGTGCCGTCGGACTGCGTCTCGAGTTGGCCGGTTTGAGCGGGGGTAAACAGATGGGCGTCGAGAAAGTCGGTGCCGAGCAAGCGATCGATTTCGCTTAGTCCGGCAGCGATGGGCAGATTTTTAGTGATGTCCTGAGACTGGTGCCGCCACAGGAAACACAAATGGGGGCCGGCCTTGAGGGTCACGGGTCGCACGAAAAGGTTTTTCACGGTCGCGTCGGCTCCGCGGTATTTGCCCAGCGTGAGTTTAACCAGGGAGGCGTCTGCGACGGCCTGTTGCAAAACGTGGAGAAAGCGGCTGCGGGGAGGGAGTTGGGACATCGGCGTGCAGTTGGACGCAGGGGCGGACGCGCTTCAAGCCTTCCTGTGATCTTGAGGAAATCAGGAAGGTCCTCTTTTGCCGATCCGGACCACGCCACCGCGTTCATCGCGTGTAAGCACGGCTCCTACGGTTTTTACTCTGGCATGAAAGTCATTTATCTGGGGGCGCAGGCGTCTATACGGCTAATCGACGGCGAAGCCGGAGGCGCTCCACAGGGGGCGACCGAGGCGGTAGGTGGCGAGGACGTCGGCCGGGGTGACGCGAGTGACGACGGATCCGACGGTATGGCGACTGCGTCGAAGATGGGGGGCAGTGAAGTCGAG
>CAXBOL010000323.1:0-5945 GCA_963977295.1 uncultured Opitutaceae bacterium | reverse complement strand
TGAAGTTGCCGTCGATCGCGAGCGGACTCATGCTCTCGATCGGCACCCTTACTTTGTAGATCGTATCGAGGAGCACGGAGTCTTCGTCGATCTTATGGCCGTGCACTTCGACAAAGCGTTGCCCGATGGGCTTGATAAACCCGACCCGCGGAAACACGGATTGGAGTGCGGCAAAGAGACCCAAGCAGGTCGTCGTTTTGCCATCATTCATGCGCGTGGCGGCCACGAACACGCGTTGGGTTACGTCGTTGGTCGGGGCCCGCAGCAGCGGCGTGGCGGGAAGGGTGAATGGATTGGTGGGTCCGGTAGGCTTCATCCGATGAACATCATGAGTTACTGGAAAAGAGAAGGTCGTGGTCGATTGCTTGCACCCCGCATACCACCGCGGCGCCAAATACGTCGTGGGCGCTGGATCCGCGACTGATTTCGGCGGCCGGTTTTCTGAGTCCGGTCACGATCTGTCCGAACGCATTGGCGCCGGCGATGTGCTGAACCAGTTTGAATCCGATATTGCCGCTATTGAGGTCGGGGAAAATCAGGACATTGGCATGCCCGGCCACGGGCGAGGTGATGTTTTTATTTGCCGCGACATAGGCGTCCAGGGCCGCGTCGACTTGAATCTCGCCTTCAATTTCAACGACTTGGCCCGTTTCCGCGGCTCGTTGGCGGGCGAGTTCGGTGGCTCGCCGCACTTTCAGAACCGATGGATGTTGAGACGTGCCGGATGAGGCAAAACTCAGCATGGCGACGCGAGGTGTTTCGTTGGTCAAGTGGCGGGCGATCAATGCAGTCGACAAGGCGATATCGGCTAGTTGTTCGGCGGTAGGATCGGGAATCACCCCGCAATCGGACATGAAGAGGCTGCCGTTGCTGCCGATGGTTTTTTCGTCGAAATCGAGAATCATCAATGAGGACGCCGTCTCCACATGGTCGAGTCGTGGAATGATTTGAAACAAGGGGCGCAAGGCGCTGCTGGCGGTCTCGGTGGCGCCGCCTACCAGGGCATCCGCTTGACCGACATATAGCATCATGGTCGCGAAGGTGCTGTTCTGTTGTAACGCCTCGCGGGCAGCCGCCAAGGTCATGCCCTTGGCGGCACGGAGCTGGAACAGCGTTTGAGCCAGACCTTCAAACTCCGAGCTGCGAGAAGGGTCGAGCAGGCGAATGCCCTCCAAATTGAGATCCAACAACGCGGCGTTACGTTTGATCAAGGTGCGATCACCCAGCAGGATGGGAACGCCAAGTCGGCGGGTGACCCACTGACGCGCGGCTTGTAGTATACGCGCATCGCTGCCTTCCGGAAACACGATGCGTTTCGGATGGCGTTGAAGTTTGGCAGTGAGTCGGTTGAGGAGGGGCATGGTGGCGCAGAGAACGTGCAAGCCGACGGAAGCATCGTCAATGCCGTCGCCATTAACCGGGCGGAAGAAAATGCATCGCGCCGGGTTCGCACTTGTAAGGTGTTGCGGTCAGGGCGAAAACACCCGGGTGTCTCGCAGCCTAAAGAATATTGGCATCGTGTCTGGAGCGACCGTGGTGTCACGGGTGCTGGGTTTGACGCGGGATATTTTGGTGACGGCGATCTTTGGCACCGGAGCGTTGGCCTCGGCCTTCGTGACTGCGTTTACCTTGCCCAATTTGTTCCGCAGGTTGTTGGGGGAGGGCGCACTGACGGCGGCCTTTGTGCCGACGTTGAGCGATGAATTGGCGCAGCGGCAATATCCCGGAGCCTTTGCGTTACTCAATCAGGTCACGAGCTGGTTGGCGGCGGTGACCTTGGGCATTGTGGTGGCCTGCATGGTCGCTTTGGTCGCGGTGGCTGATGCGACGTGGTTGGGGAGGGTGACCGATGACGTCGACCAGATTGCGCGGTGGCGAGTCGCGGCGGAATTGGCCGTTTTGTTGTTTCCCTACCTTGTGATGGTCTGCTTGGCGGCCGCGTTCAGCGCGGCGCTGCAAACGATAGGCCGTTTTTTGGCACCGGCGGTATCGCCGATCTGGCTCAATTTGGCGATGATCGGCTTTCTTGGCGGAGCGGTATGGTGGGGCGGCGTCGAGCTCGATAGGGCCAGAATGCACTGGTTGTGCGTGGGAGTGCTCGTGGGAGGTTTTCTGCAGATGGCGGTGCCGGCATTATCGTTAATGCGGGTGGGGTGGCGCCCGCGAGTGGACTTTTCACTCAGTCCAGCGGTGCGAGCGATCCTGGTGCTCATGGGCCCGACTGTGCTCGGATCGGCGATCTATTTGATCAACCTGTCAGTCTCGCGGTTGATTGGGCTTTCACTCAATGATTCGGCCGCCGCCATTTTGAATCTTGCGACCCGTTTGATCGAATTGCCGATTGGAGTATTCGCGATCGCGGTCTCGACGGTCGTGTTTCCATTGATTTCGAGTTATGCGGCGAAGGGCGATTGGTCGAACTTAGCCCGAGCCTACCACAAAGGCATGCGTCTCATCCTCGCGGTCAATGTGCCAGCTGCAGCGGGGATGGTCCTACTGGCCGGGCCCATCATTCGGGTGCTGTTTCAGCGCGGGGAGTTTCGGGCGGAAGATACGGCGTCCATGATTCCGGTGCTGTCGGTTTTTGCCCTGGGGTTGCCGATATTTGCCTACGTCAATCTGATGCTTCGGGCCTTTTATGCGCGGAAAGACATGCGCACTCCGGTGCACGCGGCGCTGTTGAGCTTCGTGGTCAACGTGGCGCTGAGTTTCCTTTTAATGGGGCCGCTTTCGACCATGGGATTGGCCTTGGCCAGCAACGTTTCGGTTTTGGTGCAGGCGATCTATCTGCAACGGGCGTTGACCAAAGAAAGACCCGAGCTGGGCTTTGAGGCGGTGATCAAAGATGTGGCCAAGATCCTGCTAGCCACGGTGGTGATGTCACTGGGAGTTTTTGCGGGCGCACGGGGAATGAGCGACCTACTCGGGGCGGGGATCGGCAGCGATCTCGGGCAGCTGCTCGTCTTGGTGCCAGTCGGTGCCGTGCTCTACGGCGCTATGGTTTGGATGCTGCGATTGGAGGGGCGGGAAGATTTGGCGGGGATTCTGCGCCGGCGGTTTAAGAAATCGGCAAAGCAAGGGGTATAGCTTATGCGCACGTGGTTAGCTAAAAATTGGTTCATGGTGGGAATGCCGATCGCAGTCGGACTGGCTTGGCTGTTCCCTGATGCGGGCGCCAAGGGCGGCTGGATGCGGACCGAGGTCTCGACCAAGTTTGCCGTCGCGTTCGTTTTTTTCGCCCAGGGTTTGACGCTCCCGGCCAAGGCATTGCGCGATGGCGCCAGTCAGTGGCGGCTACATTTAGGAGTGCAAGGATTCGGGTTCGTCATCTTCCCGTTGGTGGGCATCGCGTGTGATGCACTCATTGGGTCTCGGTTGGCACCGGATTTACGCATGGGGTTCCTGTTTTTGTGCGTGCTCCCTTCGACTATTGTGATGTCGGTGGCGTTGACCACGGTGTCAGGCGGCAACGTGGCCGCGGCGATATTTAATGCCGTTTTGTCCAATGTGCTCGGCGTGATTGTGACCCCGGCGTGGGTGGCTTGGTTGATGAAAACCAGTGGTGAAGGTCAAGGTTTCGGTGCGGTGGTGAAGGAGGTGAGTGTGCTCTTACTCCTGCCCTTGGTCTTAGGCCAACTGGCTCGACGCACGGGGTTGAAAGACTGGGCCGATGCTCGTCGGAAGAAATTGAGCACTGCCAGTAATCTGATTATTTTGGTCATCGTGTTTGCGGCATTTTGTAATTCGGTGAAGGCCGATTTGTGGTCAACGCACGGGTGGGGGACCTTTGCCACGGCGGGTTTAGGCGTGCTGGGGTTGTTGGCCTTGAGCTTAAGTGGAGCCTATCTGGTGGGGCGCGTGCTCGGATTGAAACCCGCGGAGCAGATCGTGATGTTATTTTGCGGAGGACAAAAGAGCCTCGCGACCGGAGTGCCGTTGGCGAAAGTGATCTTTGGGGCGCACCCGGGACTCGGGCTGATTTTGCTCCCGATCATGATTTTCCACCCGACTCAGCTTTTCATTTGCGGCGCGCTGGGCCAGCGACATCTCCGGCGATACCCCATTACAAAACGGTGACAAAATTCTTGGTCCGGAACTTGATTTGACGGAAAGGTCAACTATCGTGCCCGAATCATGGGCCGCACAAGTGATGCTAATAAAAGACTGATGGACGCCGCGCTCTCGCTAATGTGGGAGGAGAGCTACGGTGCGGTCACGATCGATGATATCTGTAAACGGGCGGATGTCCGGAAGGGCAGTTTCTATTATTTTTTCTCGTCCAAATCGGATTTGGCGGTGCAAGCCTTGGAACGCATGTGGCAAGAGCAGCGGCTCAAGTTGGATGTCATCTTCTCCGCTTCGGTGTCTCCCATTGACCGAATTCGGGGGCGGTGTGATTCCGTCTACGAGTTCCAATTGGAAATGAAGAAGAAGTATGGGCGGGTGCTCGGGTGCCCCCTTTGTTCCTTGGGGTCAGAGATTTGTCATCGTGACGCCGCGATCAGCGACAAGGTTCGGGAAATCTTGGAACATAAAATTTGTTATTGGGAATCAGCTATTCGTGACGCCCAGCGTCAGGGGTTGATGCCGGAGAGTGATTCCCGCGTGAAGGCCCGTTGTGCCATGGCCTTTTTTGAAGGCATGATCGCGCAAGCGCGGCTCTACGATGACGTAGAACGTCTCAAAGACCTTGCGGACCAGATGTGCGAACATCTGCGGGTCGGCGTTCCACTCGCGGCCTAATTCACGGCAGCGGGGTCAGGGAGGGTGAAAACCGCTGACCTACTTGCCTTTCTAATTTAGTAGATAACTAGTCAACTATATGGATTCTTCGATTTCATCTCCCTCCGTGGCGACTACGACGGAATTTCAATCCCAAGTTCTCACGGCTTCCCAAAACAAGCTGGTGTTGGTCGATTTTTGGGCAGCGTGGTGCGGGCCCTGTAAAGCCCTCGCTCCGGTTTTGGACGACATTGCTTCGACCCACCAAGAGCGCGTGAGCGTGGTGAAGGTGGACGTTGATGCGGCACCTGATTTGGCGGCCCAATACGGTGTGCGGGCCTTGCCGACCTTGGCCTTGTTTAAGGATGGTCAACTCCACTCGCAGATGGTGGGCCTGCAATCCGGCACCGCGATCGAGTCGCTTCTGGTCAAGGCCGAAGCGGAAGCGGCCTAAGCCTCCTCCAAATTCTTTTTATGATGTCTACGACTTCTCAGCCTACGCTGTTTACGCCTCTTCGCCTTGGTGCGCTTGAAATCCCCAATCGGGTCATTATGGCTCCGCTCACGCGTTGTCGGGCCGCACCCGGGCGGGTGCCGACCGAGCTCATGGCCGACTATTATGCGCAGCGGGCTTCGGCCGGTCTGATTCTGAGTGAAGCGACCGCCGTCGATCCGATGGGAGTGGGATATGTTGATACGCCCGGAATCTGGACCGATGCTCAAGTGGAAGGTTGGAAGCGAGTTACGGCCCGGGTTCATGCCGCTGGCGGGAGAATTTTTCTCCAGTTGTGGCATGTCGGGCGCATTTCGGATCCGTTTTTTCTGAATGGCGAATTGCCCGTGGCGCCTTCGGCGATTGCGGCCCCCGGACACGTCAGTCACTTCCGTCCCGAACGGCCTTTCGTAACACCGCGAGCACTGCGATTGGATGAGATTCCAGGCGTGGTGGAGGCATTTCGACGCGGGGCGGAGAACGCCAAGATCGCCGGGTTCGATGGAGTCGAAGTCCATGGCGCCAACGGCTACCTGTTGGATCAATTTTTGCAAAGTGGATCCAACCAACGCACCGACGAATATGGCGGTTCGATCGAAAATCGCGCGCGTTTGCACCTTGAGGTGACCGACGCGGTCGTCTCGGTTTGGGGCGCGGATCGGGTCGGCATGCACATCGCGCCGCGGGGAGACGCCCATGGCGTGGGTGACGACGATCTGGCCGCGACCTT
>CAXBOL010000322.1:0-5959 GCA_963977295.1 uncultured Opitutaceae bacterium | reverse complement strand
CATTGATCACCGGCACCGTTCCCGCTGCCGCCAATCGCTCGACATCGGCGTGATCGAACGTGCGCACGATCAATCCATGCACGAAACGTGATAACACTTTGGCCGTATCCTCGATCGTTTCGCCCCGGCCCAACTGGATATCGTTGCGATTGAGGAAAAGCGGGTTTCCTCCCAGCTCGTGGATGCCGACTTCGAATGAAACTCGGGTGCGGGTGCTGGATTTGGAAAAAATCAACGCCCAGGTTTGGTGCGCTAAGACAGGTGGGGTATGCCGACCTCGTTTCGCCTTTAGATCACGGGCCAAGGCGAACACTTCGGCCACCTCATGTGGCCGCAGATCGGTCTCTTTGAGGAAGTGTTTCATGGGGAAAAGGGAAAACGTTATTAACTGCCGAACCGAGCGGCCAGTCTAAAAGCCACCCGCTAAATAACCTATAACGGCACGTGAGCTTGCGCGATCAACTGGTGCATTTTTTCCACTCGCGCCGGCTCCTGCGCTGCGAGATCCCGCTGCTCGAAGGGGTCCTGATCGAGTCGATACAACTCCATCGCCTTTCCCTGCTCCAAGTAGGCTTTCCACGGGCCCTGACGAACGGCCTGAGAGAAAATCTCCTGCTCAAGCCCCTTCGTAAATTCCCAATACAGAAAATCGTGGCGCCGTTGCGCCGCCAAATCTCCTCGCAGGGTCGGCAGCAAGGAAATCCCATCAACTTGCGCCGGAACCGGCTGCCCCACGAGCTCGGCCATGGTGGGTAACACGTCTTGAAAAGAGCTGATCAGGCCGGACTGAGTTCCGGGTGCGATCACGCCCGGCCAACGGGCCAGCATCGGGGTGCGAATACCCCCTTCATGCATGTCCCGTTTGTGACCGCGTAGACCCGCCGTGGAATTCCAGAACTCCGGATCATGGCCGCCTTCCAAATGCGCCCCATTATCACTCGCGAAGACAATCAACGTGTTCTCGTCGATGCCCAATTCCTGCAGGAGCGCGAAGATCTGCCCGACCTGATTATCCAAATTTTCAATCATAGCCGCGAATCCCGCGATGGGGTTCTGCACATCAGGACACTCCTCGGGGCCGGCTTTGTAGCGGCCAATGACGTCGTCGAATTGCGGGAAAACCTTCCGCCACTTTTCGTGTAAAGTCTTGGGGGCATGCATTGCTGCGTGGGGCACCGCCGTGGGGATGTAACAAAAGAACGGACGCTTCGCCTTCGCGTTTCTGGCGATAAACTCCTGCGCCCGGTTCATAATGATGTCGTGCACATACGTGCCTTCGGGCAGTGGCACTTCCGCCCCGTTATCGACATAAGTGGACGGGTAATAGGTGTGAGCGATGGTCTGACTTTTCCATCCCACGAACTCGTCGAAGCCATGGCGGCCCGGCGACTGTGCATCCGTTGCATTGGTGTAGCCCAAACCCCATTTACCAAAGCCGCCCGTGGCGTAACCCGCGGATTTGAAGACCTCTGGCAACACCGTCATGGCAGGGTCGAGGGCAGCTCGGGTTTCATCGGGCAGATTACCGCGGAGATAAATTCGACCGGAGTGCTGTCCAGTCATCAGCACCGCCCGCGATGGCGAACACACCGTGTTGCCAGAATAGTGAGCGGTGAACTTCACCCCCTGCTGGGCGATACGGTCGATATTGGGAGTCGCATACTTTTCCTGGCCGTAACAAGACAGGTCGCCCAGACCCAGATCGTCGGCCAGAATATAGATTACATTGGGCGCTTTGCTCGCCCATACCAGTTGAGTAATCAAAAGAGCACCAAGGCCCAAAAGGAGTCGTTTTAGGGGTATCATCTCGGCCAACACGTTGGGGATTAATCCCCGGAAGTAAACATCCCGGGAGCAATCTCCGGGGTTTTAGATCCGCCAGCCCAAGAACCCCAATCTACGCGGTCGGGGTGGTAGAAAAAACTTTCCGCAGGATTGCCACTGATTCGGCGAGTTCCGCCGCCGTCGCATTCAAAGGCGGCAACAAGCGCACCACATTACCACCCGCGATCGGCACCAACAGCCCGGCCGCCCGCAGCGAGGCACACCAGGCAAGGGCGTCTCCCCGCATTTGCAAACCGACCATGAACCCACTGCCTCTCAGGCCGACCACATGCTGAGGAAACTCCGCGATCAAGGCCCTCAATTGCCGGTGCCACTCGTCACTCAGTCGATTCACGTTCGTCAGCAAATCTTCCCGATCCATGACATCGAGCACCGCCAACGCCGCCGCACATGCCAACGGCGTGCCGCCAAAAGTGGTGCCATGAGAGCCAGGCTGGAACAGTTCCGCCGAAGTTTCCGTGATCCAGACCGCCCCAATGGGAAACCCACCCCCGAGTCCTTTCGCCATGCCGATCGCGTCGGGTCTCACATCCGCGTGTTCGAAAGCGAAAAACGCCCCCGTTCGGCCAATGCCACACTGCACCTCATCAAGCATCAGCAGGAGGTTGTGTTGGGTGCACAGCGCCCGCAATCCCCGCAGGAACTCCGGCGTTGCGGGATTTACGCCCCCCTCGCCTTGAATGGTTTCAACGAAAATCGCTGCCGTCTCGTCATCGATCAGCGCCTCGAAGCTCGGTAGGTCGTTCAGCTTGCCAAAGGCGAATCCCGGCACCAATGGCCGGAACCCTTTTTGAATTTTCTCCTGCGGAGTCGCACTCATGCCGCCGAAGGTGCGACCGTGGAAAGCCTGCTCCGCGCAGATCACTTTGTAACATTTTCCTTCCGTGCCCGATTTTCGGATACCGTGAAGTCGCGCCAGTTTCAGTAATGCTTCATTGGCTTCGGCTCCGCTGTTGCAGAAGAACACCCGTCCCGGTCCTGCCCGTTGCACGAGGCGCCGGGCCAGCTCACCTTGGTTCGGATTCCGAAACAAATTGCTCGTGTGAATGAGCTCGCCGGCTTGCCGCCGAATCTCCGCCACCCAGTGCGGATGACAATGCCCCAGGGCACTGACCGCGATCCCTGAAGTGAAATCCCAATAGGCCTTGCCCTCGTCGTCCCACACCTGGGTTCCGACTCCGCGCACCAAGGTCAACGGAGCCCGTCCGTAGTTTTTCATGACGTGGGCGTCGTAAAGATCAGCGGTGTGGGTGCGGGTAATTTCAGAACTCATGGCAAGTGTTAAGTGAAAGGATACCTCTTGAACGGACAACGTCTGACTTCAGTCCACCTCATTTTGAACCGGACCCAAGCGGCAGGTCCTTCATCCGTGCACGATTTCTGTGCCGATACCTTTGTCGGTGAATATTTCCAACAACAGCGAGTGCGGCAGTCGTCCGTCAATGAAGTGGACGCGATGCACTCCATCTTGTAGCGCACGCATGGCTCCACTGACTTTGGGGCGCATGCCTTTGCCGATCACACCGCTGTCGCGAAGCTTTTCGACTTCGGAAATCTTGAGCGTCGAAATCAGCGAATCAAGATTGTCGGGGTCACTCAACAAACCCGGCACATCGCTCATGTAAACGAGACGCCGCGCCCGCAGCGCGCTGGCGACCCGGCCGGCCGCCATGTCAGCGTTGATGTTGTAAGCGTTGCCCTGATGATCGATGGCGACGGGCGAAATCACCGGGATGAACCCGTCTGCCAAGGCCTTTTTGATCAACTTTGCCTTCACTTCGATCACATCTCCGACGAAGCCGAGATCTACCGGATTCCCCTCATCATCTGTTTCCAATTTCCGGCAAACCAACACTTCTTCCCCCCTCAAGCCTTTCGGTTTTCCGCGAGCTTCCACGATCGCAGTGCACACCTCGGGATTGACCACGCTATTCAGGGTCTCCTTCACGATCTTCACCGTGGGTGCGTCGGTTACGCGCATGCCGTTGATAAATTTAGCCTCCAACCCTGATGCCGCCATCGCCCGGGTGATCGCCTTCCCTCCTCCATGCACCACAACCGTATGAATGCCACAGGCCGCAAAAAATGCGATGTCATAGGCCACCCGACTCCGCACCGTCGGATCCGGATCGTCCATGAAGCTACCGCCGTATTTCACCACGAAGGTCGAACCTCGAAAATTTTGGATATAGGGCAATGCCTCGAGGAGCACTTCGGCCTTGGCGGTGATTTCTTCTACATTCATCGGACGTGGAAATTGGGAGTTGTCGGCAAGATATGAAAAATGAGGAACTTTCGGGTTATGGCGGCGCGCAGAGGGTTTTCGATGCAAAACTTTACCTGATGGCGTCCCCTCGCCGAAGAATCGACTTCACAGACGGTTACCCTGCCTTCACTGCTCACTTGTGGCGAGCACCCAACTTATATTTTCCAGCCGAGACGAACATCGGGCTTGGTTGACGACTCAAGCCCAACTCCCGCAGGGATTTCGCGTCGGCACCCACCGCTTCGAATTTACCCCGATCGAAGCCCACAAGCCGGCGAAAATGACTCTGACCGTCATCGCGCTTGACCAACCCTCGACGGACTTCGGCGCCGTGTTCACGCGCAACGCGTTTCCCGGAGCCCCCATCATCGTCGGTCGACGTCGCGTGGAGGGAGCCAAACTCGGCGCCATCCTGATCAACAACAAAATCTCCAATGTGTGCGCCCCGGGCGGGGTGGAAACGGCGGAATCGCTGTGCGCCAGCATCGCCGCCGAGTTGGGCTGCGATGCCGTGGAGGTGTTGCCCAGTTCGACCGGTGTTATTGGCTGGTCCTTGCCGCAAACAGCGATGCAGGCGGCCATTCCCGATGCCGTCAAATCGCTGCAATCCGCGTCCATCCTCCCGGCCGCGGAAGGCATCGTCACGACTGACCTCTACCCGAAAATCCGCAGCATTCGGGTCGGCAATGGACGCATCGTCGGCATCGCCAAGGGCGCCGGGATGATCGAGCCGAACCTCGCCACCATGCTGGTGTATTTTCTGACCGATATCAAAATTCCTCGCGCACAACTCCGTCAGGCGCTCCGGGACGCGGTCGATACCAGTTTCAATCGCATCAGCATTGATAGCGATACGAGCACCTCTGACACCGTGGTGGCGCTATCTTCGGGTCTAGTCGACGGCGTGGCCGAATCCGACTTTGCCAGTGCCTTCGGACAAATCTGCCAGGATTTGGCGGAAGACGTCGTGCGCAACGGCGAGGGCGTCCGCCACGTCCTCAGAATTCAAGTTTCCGGAACCCCCACGGATCTTGACGCCGTGCGCATCGGCAAAGTCATCGCCAATGCCCCGTTGTTCAAATGTGCCATCGCGGGCAACGACCCCAACGTAGGTCGATTGGTTCAGGCGATCGGCAAGCACCTCGGCACGCTCGAAACCCCCATCGACACGACTGAGCTGACTCTGAAACTTGGCGGACACGAACTATTCAGCAACGGTGTCTTCCGCCTCAATCCCACCAAAGAGGCGCAACTGGTGGAGCACTTGGAGCACGCGGAACTCTACCGCAGCTCGCCCACCGCCGACGGAGCCTACGCTCCGTCAGTCGACTACCCCCCGCACGAGCGTTGTGTGGAAATCGAGGTTAATTTCAATCAGGGCACCGGACATGCGACTGTTTTGGGTGGTGATCTCACCCACGAATACGTGAGCGAGAACGCCGACTACCGGAGCTAGTCCGAATTCCGCAGGTCAGCGCAACAACGGAAGTCGGGCTTTATACCAACAGCTCGATCAAATTAGACTTTATTCAACGCAAAGACTCCAAGCTGATAAGAACGCAAAGCATAGCAGACAAGTGACTTAGTGTCGAACTTGGCGTCTTCGTGGCTTTGCGTTAAAGTTTAAATCATAACAGTGATTGGTATTACGCCCGACATCCGGTGCTTCCGTAAATTCCGATTGCTTCGGGCTGAGGGTATTACACCCCGGAAGTGTCCCGCTGTCGCCCCTGGGAACGCCGAAGCCTGCAGGTTTCACCAAAGGGTTTCGGAAATCTAGGAGCCGTGCTTGCACACGATGAACGCGGGAAGTTGGCTTCGTTCTCTTTGGTAAATTCATCCCAGTTT
>CAXBOL010000321.1:0-5979 GCA_963977295.1 uncultured Opitutaceae bacterium | reverse complement strand
CTGGTGAAGCTCCGGTCACTCTTCTTCACGGCCCGCTTTTGCTCGTTGGGCAGGTAGGGGGTGTAGGTATCGGTGGCATTGGTCCAGATCGGTCGCGTTTCGGGCTCGGGCACCACGACGGAGCTGCTGTCGCCGATCGTTTCAAAGGCGGGGGGGCTCAGCTCGTAGCGCCCGCCCCAGCCTCCCCAATGGGGGTGTTCAGGCACGCTTAAGCCATTTGGAATCAACCCAAGAAAGGCGGGCGTGTCGCCTTCCACTCCCCATGCGACGTCGGGGTAGGCGGCACCCAAGGGGCCGTGGCCTTGCTGGATGTGTTCGGCTAACCAGCGGTTGCTGATCGAGGAGTTGTCGATCCCTTCGTAGACGTTGTTGATTCCGACCCAGGTCGACTGCCCGTAGTCATCGCCCGGGGTGACGATGTAGAACAAACCGGGAAAGGTCCGGCGCATCCAAGCGCCACTGTCATCCTGATCGGAAATCGTGTAAACGCGCAGCTTGGCGATGAGGCGCTGAACTTCCGCCGGGGTTCTGGTTTGGTTTATTTTATAAAGGGCTTGAGCGAGGGTGTTGGGGCCACCCCAGACGGAAATCCACAAGGGGCGATCATCGTTCTTTTCCAGCAGGTGAATGATCCAATCGGACCCCTCGGTGTCCATGCCGTCGCCGACGCCGGTCATGCCATACTTGGGGATGCCCCGCTTGGTGATGGCGCGGATGGCATCGGCAGTCGGATAGCCTGGCTCGTGCATCAACAGGTTGGGTTGCACCTTGGCGTAGGCGTCCACGATGCGGGCGATAAAGTCAGGGCGAATACTGTTCTGGTGCCAGCAGGAGGTCGTGGCGACGATGCCCTCGATGTCGATCTGGTTGGCATACAGGAGCAGGCGCACGAGGGATTGTTCGTCGTCGGGATCGGCGCCCATATCAGTCAAAACCAGCATGCGGGCTTTGGGCGCGGGAGTGGTTTCGGCGCTGGCGCGCGGGGAAAGGAAAGCAGGAGTAAAAATCGCGACGAGGAGCAATCCGCGGCGGAAAAGGGGAAGCAGGGAGTTTACCATGGGTTCAAAAAGGGGGTTGTGATGAATGCGGACGAAGCAGGGGCTGATTCGGGAACTCGGACCTACTGGTCCCGGATCTTGGACTGCCAGCGAGGGTAGTCTTTGGCGAGTAAGGTCGCAGCCCAAGTGCCGTGATAACTATAGCCGCTGCGACGCTCGTAACCAATCTCGGCGAAGTCGTAGCGAAAGACGGAATCGCGATCGAGGTAGAGCGGGCGGTTGGTGCCGAGTTCATAGAACCGAGCCCAGAGAGGGGAGGCGTTGGGATCTGGGACGATGGTGCGTTCTCGACGACCGTCATCGCGGCGGACTTCCTCGAGCCTCACGCCTTTTAGTTCCACTTGGCGTAACCACTCCACCGCCCCGTCGACCGCGGCGATGATCGCCGGTGAGGGATCGGGGGTCGCCATAAGAAACCGGATGATTCCCACGGTTTCACCGCCGGAAAGGGAGGGCGGTTCGTATTTGCGGGCCCAGGCGGGTTCGAGAGTGTTTTCGTCATGCTGGGCGCACCACGCGGTGAGTTTGCCGTCCTGTTTAATCTGGGTTTTTAAGATGCAGTCGATACCACGCTGCACGGCTTCCGCCGCTTGGGCGCGCAGGTCACGGTCGACGAAGGCGTAGGGTGCTGCACCGGTGGAAACATCGCGCAACGTTTCGAGGGTATTCACCATGGCTCCATCGTTGTAGCTGATGTGCGAATAGTAGCCCTTGCGCAGGGGGAAAAACTGAGGGAAACCCCCATTGGGATACTGACTGGAAATCAGGTAGGCAATGCCGCGCAGCACGGCGTCGCGGTATCTCGTGTCATGGTTACCTTGATACACGAGGGCCAGAAACTCCATCGGCACGGTGGTGGCATTGTTGTCGATGGTGTTGGCCTTGCCGCCTTTTTCAATCTCGGCCAGAGTTTCCGGGGTGGCGGGCTCAAGCAGGTTGGTGTTTTTAGGCCAGGCGCCAAATTCGGACTGGTAGCTGAGGACGGCATCGGCGGCGATTCGAGCCTCGGGGGAGGCATACCAGTCTGAGGACTGTTTCAAGAGGGAAGATCCCCATTTAAGGGTTTCCGCGCTCAGGGCGGAGGCACCCAGCAAAAGCGCCAGCAGGAACCTGACGTTGGGGTGACCAAGGAGGGTGTTTTTCATTTCAGGGAACGGCTGGCGTGAAGGTGAGGGAGTAAGACCCGCTGGGGAGGGAAACCGAAAAGCTGCGAGGAGTGGTGGTGTGGGGGACCAGACTTTGCTCTCCTTGAATCGGCCGGCCGTCAAGTCGCACCGTGGTCGGATCAACCGTGGGGATTATGACCTCGGCAGTGCTGTTGGCGGGAATGGTGACGTCGAGCTGCATCAGTCCGTCGGCCATCTTCCACGCGGATGCTGCTGGGCCATACGGGGTTTCAACTGAGGCGCTGGCGTGGCTGAGGCCGCCACCCGGTCGTGGGGCGATACGGAAGTGTTTCCAGCCCGGCGCGTCGGGGAGCGGTTGGAGTCCGGCGATGTCGCTGTAGAACCAACCGACGACGGAACCGTAGGCGTAGTGGTTAAATGAATTCATGCCGTTGGGGTTGAATCCCTGTTCCGGCGTCCAGCTGTCCCAGCGTTCCCAAATCGTGGTCGCCCCATTTTTGACGGTGAACAGCCAGCCGGGGTAGGTGGTTTGTTGCAGAATACGATAGGCGAGATCGGTGCGTCCCAGATCAGTCAGAACCGGCGTGAGCAGGGGAGTGCCGAGGAATCCGGTGGCGAGGTGAAAATCTTTTTCGGCGATGGTGCGGAGCAATTGGTCCGCGATCTGAGGGCGTTGGGCGGGCGGTGCGAGGTCGAAAGCCAGGGTCAACAGGTAGGAGGTTTGCACATCGTCGGCGACGCGACCGTCGTCGGTGATGTAAGCGTGTTGAAAGGCGGTCCGGGCTTGATCGCGGAGCACGCGGTTACTGGCGGCGAGTTCAGGGCGGCCCAGCACCTCCGCGATTTTGGCCGCCAGTTCCGCGGCATGAGCGTAATACGCGGTGGCGATCAACTCGTAGCGGGGCGGCGATTTATACATGGCAAAACCGGGGGCCAGCCAGTCGCCCCAAGCGGAGGGAGAGCGTCGAATGCCGTCGGGGGCTTGGGCGGCCATGAGTTCGAGGGCGTGTTGGATGGTCGGCAGATTTTCTTCGAGCACGCGCTGGTCGCCGGTGTGCAGCCACACGGTCCAGGGCACGATCATGCCGGCTTCGGCCCAACCCGCGCTGCCGAACCCGAAGCCCGTGAAGGGCGCCACATCCGGATAGCCACCGTGGGGACTGTCGCGCAACCCATCACGCAAGGAGTAAAGCCATTGGCGATAGAACGCCCCGGCATCCATGTTGTAGAGCGCGGTGGCGGTGAAGACTTGGGCGTCGCCCGTCCACCCGGCGCGCTCATCGCGTTGCGGGCAATCGGTGGGCAGTTCCAGAAAGTTGCCTTTCTGACTCCATCGCGTGTTGTGATAAAGTTGGTTGAGCAGCGGATCGGAGCACTCGAAATGGCCCGTGCGAGGCAGGTCGGTGTGCACGACCACGCCCTCGATGGCATCGGCGAGTGGGTGGTCTACCCCGGACAATTCGACGTATCGAAATCCAAAATACGTGAAGCGCGGTTCCCATTCTTCGGTGTCCTCTCCCTTGGCAATGTAGTGGGCCGTCGCCTTGGCTTTGCGCAGGTTTTCGGTATAAACCGTGCCGTCGGGATTGAGCATTTCGGCAAAGCGCAGCGTAATGGTTTGTCCGGCTTCGGCGCGGACCCGCAGGCGGGCCCACCCGACCATGTTCTGCCCGAGATCGTAAACATGAACCCCAGGGGCAGTCTGATGCACACTGATGGGCGTGAGGGTTTCAATACGGCGGACGGGGGGTGACAGACGAGCCGTGAACGCGGCCGGAGTGTGGCGACCCGAACGCACGGTCACTGGTTGCCAAGACTCGGTGGCGGTGACGCCCGGGGCGCTCCATCCGGCGAGTTCACGACGAGCATCGTAGTCTTCGCCGTGGTAAATCGAGTTCATCGTGATGGGTCCCGCTTCAGTCCAATGCCAGCCGTCTCCAGTCGTGATGGTGGTCACCTCGCCCTCTGCATCGGTCAGATCGAGGAAGGCCGAGAACCGGGCTTCGCGACCGTATTGGTGGCGCGGAATCATCGTGCCGCTATACCAGCCATCGCCGAGGATCATCCCCAACGTGTTGTCGCCTTCCTGAATGAGCGAAGTCACGTCAAACGCCGCATAGAACAGTCGTCGGCGATAGTCGGGCCAACCGGGCACGAAGCGGTCGGTCGTAACGAGCTGGTGGTTGAGCCAGGGTTCCACCAACCCCATTGCGCTCACGTAGAGTCGGGCGCGGACGGGCCGTGTGGTGACCCGGAAGCCTTGGCGAAAATGGCGGGCGGGCGCCACGTCAAAGAGTTCGAGGGCGCGGCCGTCGCCGATCCAATCGGCTGGCCAGCGATCGTTGAGCAGGCCGGTATGGAATTGTCGGGGTTCGCTCCATGGGCTCGCTTGGCCGTGATTATCCCAGACACGCACGCTCCAAGTGTAGCTCCGGCGGGCTTGAAGGTTGAGCCCGGGAGGGGTGACCCATTGCGAGTCCTCGGATGTGATTCGGGCGGTCTCGGTTTCCGCTCCGAAGGGGCGACCGGAGCCATCGATTTCGTGCCAGCGAAATTGGTAGGCGACCTGGCGCACCTCGTTTAATTCGGTATTCAGTTGCCAGGAAAACCGCGGCGCAGGGGTGTCGACTTGTTCTGGCTGCGCCAAGCCCTCGCACCGGGTATGCTGGACGGAGAGAGCGGCCTCCAACGGCAATGAATTCACGAAGGCCAAGATGACCAAGGGGAGTAGAAATCGTAGTTTCATCACAGCAAGGGAGAAGGTGAATTGCAGGGCACGCGGGGAGTCGACAGTCACAATCTGCGTCGGGAGCACTGGCCGGAACGAAGACAGATCCGGACGACGTGACGCGGATGGGTGGGAACGAAAACGGCAGGTGGCAGCCTGAATGCAGTGGAAGCGAGCCGGCAGTATAATCCGATTTATGCGCCGATTCTGCCTAATTTATGGCAAATAACTGCGGTAAACTAATAGCAATGAGCGGAGTGCGGGAGGCGCCAACGGAAGGACGTCCCTCTGTCCTGCTACGGTCGCCCTCCATTACGGCAACCGCGTTTACTTTCGTCCTGAATGACGAGGAGATACCACGTTATGTCAGCTGACTGACCGGTCATTCTGCTAGCGGGTTGAATCAAGCGAACCCACGGAGTCGTGATCGCGCGCGGAGCGCGGAGGGGACTGCAAAAACTCGGCGATGCGTCGGGGTAGTTCACGTTGAAACGCCGCGCGATCGAAACCGGCCGGATCGTTGGCGGGGGGAAAATCAGGTCGTCGCATGACCTCGGGGAATGGGGCGAGAAAAGAGTAGTGGCCCGCGCCGGCGACGACCTCGTGGGTGAACGGCGTGGTGGTGGGTAGACTGCGACGGATGAGGGAGGCATGGTGCGCGCCCGGAGTGATGTTGTCCGATTCACCAGCGAGCAGGAGGATGGCTGCGGTCACCCCGCTGAGGCCAGCGTCGTAGTCATACCAAAAGGTGGCGGGAGCCAGTAACACCAAGGCCTTCACGCGATCGTCCCGGGAGACGTTTACGGGCTGTCCTTTTTGAGAGTAGGGGCGGCCCCCGGCGACGGCCAGGGCAGTGTAGCCTCCCATGGAGTGACCGATGATCGCGGCGCGATCGGCATCGGCGCAGGCGGCGAGAGTTTCGTCGGCCGCGACGGCATCGAGAGTCAGGGTCACGTGACGGGGCCGAAGTTCGAGGGTGAGATCGGATTCGGCGAGCGAACCATCACGATAGTTGTCCCGATGGTGCAACGGTAGCGCCACGATGTGGCCGGTCGCAGCCAAGTGT
>CAXBOL010000320.1:0-5980 GCA_963977295.1 uncultured Opitutaceae bacterium | reverse complement strand
TGGTAGTGCTCGCGTTCCGGGCACGATTCCTCCGCTGAATCGTCCCAACCAATCCCATGCGGTCGCCCCGTCGAGCGGTTCATCCGCCCGCGCGAAATAGTCCGAGAAAAATCCCAGACATCCAAAAAACTGCATTCCGGCGAAACACGGATGCTCTCGTTCCAGGTCTTTGAAAAATGTCAGGACCTGACCCTGCGACAACAGGTGGCGTTGCAAAGATTCCCGCGGCTTGACCCAACGCCATCCAGGTGGGCTCGAGCCGAATGGTGGAAAACGCCACGTGGGTGGTCGAGGCGGCTACGGGCACCAACAAACCGTCCACCCCTTGAGGCACAATAATACCGTAGGGAATTTGATACGGGTGAGTCAGTTTATCCAACATCAACACATACCCTTCCAGCGCGATATTCTGCCCAGGTTCGCGCTTGCGAACCGGAAATGAATCAACGGGAAACTCGCCGGATGCGATGCTGTCGCCATGCACCTGTGTGCGGCCCAGCACCGACTCGACCATCACATCGTTCTGACTCAAGGTATACTCTCCCACAATCCGCCGGGCTTCCCGCACATACAGTTGGGAGGGGAAGCCGTCATTCCCGGTGAACTCGTCGCGGGCGAGATTAAACCGTCGTGCCAGCTCGCGTTGCTCGATCGGAATTTCCGGGTCGTTCTGCAGAAAATAGAGCAACCCCAACGTCAAATCACGGATGCGGGCCATGATCACCTCCCGCTCGGGCCACTCCGCCTCCGGATAGCCGTAGTTCTCTTCCGCAAAAGGGAAACCCAGCGGTCGCGGGTTGATGTTGATGTCAAATTTTTGGTTGGGCAACTCCGCCACCGACAGCGCACGCACCACCGTGTTAAATGTCGGTGCATAGTAACCCATACCTTCCTTCATCGCCCGGGGGGGGCCCATGCGCCCCGCCCGTAAATCGTCGAGATAACCCAAGTAAAGTGAGCGATCGTATCCGGTTGGTGCCGTCACTTTCAGACTATTCGCCGGATTCGTGGTCAGACAGAGCCGATACGTGTAAGCTTGAAGACGCTTGTCTCCTTGTCCGGTGGTGCCAGGCAGAAACTCGCTTGATTCATAGTCGATGTAAACGACCCCAGCATGCAATTCACCAAAATCACGACGCCCTTCCCTTCCCAACCGACAAGGCACGCCTGCGACCGCGGCCAAATCGCCTTCATAGGTCGCATCGATGAACACATCCCCTTGGACCGCGCGACGATCTCCCGTGCTCCGATCCACTAAAGTCACGGCCGTCACCTTCTTGGCTTCAACGGTCACCGTATCCAAACGATGGTTGCGCCATACCTCTAAATTCGACTCCGCCGCCACCATGCGGTCCAAAATCAGTTCTGCGACTGAAGGCTCATAGTAGTAGCCATCTTGACAAAGGGCGACGTTCTTATGGTCCGCTCCGTAGGTCTCAACGTAGTGCATTAATACGTTGTTCACAAATTCCCGGAAAATTCCGTTGATCGCTTCTCGCGTTTCGATGTCGGACTTGCCCAGTCCATTTGTCATCATCGCGCCGATCATGGGGTGATACTCAGTCATTAGCACTTGGCGGCCCAATCGGGCCGCCGTAATCGCAGCCGCGATGCCTCCCGGGGTGCCGCCAATCACCACAATGTCTGCGTTTAAGTTCGTTTCGCTTTCGCTCATAAATTCTCTCCGTTTTTCCCGAATTTTCGGGCCGGCATGGTCCACACCGTCAGTCCGGTCAGATCCCGCGGTGTCCGACCGCGGACCCAACTAAGTCCATACGCCAGCACGATGAAGAGGCCGTTGACCAATGCGCCGCTCCAGTAGCTGTGGATGTGCAAAGCCGCGCCCTCTGGAATCAGGCCCACCAAATCGAGCCCGAGATAGATATTAAACCCTATTGCGAGGGCCATCGCGATCATCGCCGACGTGCCATCGACGCGTTGGGTGAAGAAACCCACCAAGAACAATCCCATCAAACATCCGCCAAACACGCTGGTGACGATGAGACTCACATCGTTCATGCTTTCCTTCTCGATCCGGCTGAAGCCAATCGCGCCTGCGACCGTCACCAAGGTGACGCCCGCCGCAATCCAGCGGGCCGAGCGTAGATAAAACTGATCACTTCGCCCCTTCGCCCAATAAGGTTTCATGAGATCAACGGTCACGACCGTGGAGATTGAATTAATCCCCGAATCCAAACTGCTCATCGTCGCCGCCATCACCGCTGCGATCCCCAAGCCGGCCAGTCCCACCGGGATCCGGGTCAACACGAAATACGGCAACACTTCATCCGCCGCCAGTTCCGCCACCGCGGGATCGGGGAACTGCAGATAATAGACAAACAGCGTCGTGCCCACAAAGAAGAACAACGTCCACAACGGGAGTGCGATGCACGAGAACAACGCCGTCGCTCGCCGGGCCGAACGCAATGACTTCGCCGCCGCATATCGCTGCACCATATTTTGGTCGCCGCTGTAGATCCCCAACCAGGTCACCATGCCCAGCAACGTCACCGTCCAAAACGTGCGCTCCGTCAGATTCCAATCAAAACTTCCCAAACTGAACTTGCCGTTCGCCTGACCGATCTCGAACACCTGACCCAAGCCGCCCGGCAGATCGACTTCGGCACAGACCAAACACACCACCCCGCCCACCATCAGAATGATCGCCTGCACCACATCCGTCCAAATCACGGCTTCGATTCCCCCGGCAATGGTGTAAAGCGCGATGAACAATCCCGCCACGATGACCACCCACTCGAAGGACCAGCCGGTGAGAAATTGCAGCGGGATCGAAACCAGAAACAAAATCTGCGCCATGCGGATCAATTGCAGGATCACAAAACTGATCGTGCCATAAAGCCGCGGCACCGCACCGTATCTGTTTCCTAAATACTCAAAGGCTGAGGTGAGCTTACCCTGTCGGAAAAACGGGATGAACACCACAATCGCAATGATCGCTACAAACGGCAGCACCAGATTCACACTCAACTGACGCCAGTCGAGCGCGAACGCCGCCGCTGGCAGGGCCAGGAACGTGGCCGAACTGATGACGGTGCCCAGCATCGAGAGTCCGATCATCCAACCGGGAAACGAACGGTTTCCCACGAAGTATTCCTCGGTGGTTTCGGTGCGTCGCGAAAAATAGAACCCGATCGCGACCATCGTCGCGATGTAGCCCGCGATCACCGCGCCATCGAGGAATCTAATGTGGATATCCATGAATTAAGAATCGCCGATTGGTTAGCGGCGCAGGGCGGAAATTTCGTCCAATGAAACCTTGATGACTTCGATGGCCGTCTTGTGCCGCGAATAGGCCACGAACACCGCATCGTCATGCTCGATGACATGCGGATACTGCACACTGCCGGAAGTGCGTGTCGCATCAAATTCGCCTCCCTCCGCCGAAACCGGCACGGGCAGTTGCGCCATCGCCGTAAACGTCACCCCATCGTTGGACACCGACAGGCAAAGCGGATTGCGCTTCGAGGGATCCGCGTTGGACACCAACACGTAGAAACCGCGCGAAGTCCGCAGACAGAAAAACTTCGACGTGGCGTCGGGAAAATTGGTCTTTTCCGGCGCGCTCCAGGTTCGACCATAGTCCTCGGAAAATGCCCGGTAGAATCGACCCGAACGTGAATTGTCGCGGAACACACCCAGCAATCGGCCACTCGGCAAGGTCCACCAATTGGGTTCTTCCGGACGGAATCCATCCGCCGGTGCTTCCGTGACGATCGGTGACCGTTCCCAGTCATCGACCGCATCGACGCCGCCACTTAACATAAAAACATCGCGACGGTAATCCGGTCCGCGGCAGATCATGCCCCAGCGCCCATCCGGCAATTTGGCCGGCGGAAAATTATTGATCGCCTGATCTGCAATGGGTCCGAGCGGCATCCATCGGTCTGCATTCGAATCCCATTCAAACGCATGCAGCGCAAGACTCGGTCCGAAAAACTTCACCCGCCCCTCTTGATAAGCTTCATCCAGACTCCCCAGCGCCAGGAGTTTACCGTCTCTCACCCACAAACCCCGCGCAATGTAACGAAATCCATCGCGTGACGGGGGACCCGCCACGATGCCGGGTTCACTCCAATGCAAACCGTCCTCACTGGTCGCATAACGCAGGTGCTGGGTGGGGTGATCCTCCACCAAGCGGCCGTGACTCCACAAAGCCCAGAATTTTCCGTCATGATGAACCAAATACGAATGTAGCCGATACGGCCACTGCGCGGGATCGTGAAGATCCGCCCCGTCAAAAACCGAAGCTTTACTGATGAACCGCCGCGATTCCAATGACCCCGCCGTCACCAGCGCGTGTTGCCCTTTCAGCACCGGTAAGGTGTCGTAATTGATCTTCGTCGGATCTTGTCCCGTCGTCGCGAGATCAAGCATGGGTGGAGCGTCGACGGCAGCCGAAAAGCCGAGGGTCGTCAGTCCAAGGGCAAGGGTGGCGACGTGGCGTAGAAATGGAAATGAGGGAAATAACATAAATTCGAAGTGGGGTTAAAATTAATTTGATCCGAGCGGCTGTGCGGCGATCCATCCGACCCGCAATTGCGCGGCCAATCGGACCGCCAACGCGGGCTGCGTCTCCATGAGATTGTGGCGTTCCAGCGGGTCTGCTGACACATCGTAAAGCTCTCGATCCATCACGCGGCCGTCCGAAATATTGGTCCATTCGACATAGCGATGGCGTGCGGTGCGCAGGGCCCGCCCGTCGACTCCGCCTCTCACATAACGGCTGAAAACCGCCGGTTTCCAGGTCAGGTCGGGTTCTCGCAATACCGGGACAAAACTCGTGCCTTCCAACGCTGCGTCGCGGGGCAATCCCGCCAGCTCCGCCAGCGTGGGATATAGGTCCACCAATTCGACCATCGCGCGGGTGCGTTGCCCCGGGGTGGTCAGACCTGGAGCGATCACCATCAACGGCACCCGTAGATCGAGTTCGGTGTTGGTTTTTTTCCCCCACTGACCGTTTTCACCCACGTGGTAACCATGGTCCGCCCACAGCACAATGATGGTGCGATCGGCCAGCCCTTGCCGATCCAGCTCGTCAATAATCCGTCCGATTTGGGCATCGGCATAGCTGGCCGCCGCATAATACCCCTGCCGCAATTGCGCCGTCTTTTCGGTATCAATGGCGGTCAAAGGACGGATGTCCATATAAGCCCGCATTTCGCCCGATTCCGGCCGCCATTCATAACGCCACGGTAGTCCAGTCAACTGCTCGGGTTCAAATGCCCGCGACACCGCTGCACTCAATCCCATAGCCGCCCGATCATGCAGTTGCCAATAGCGCTCCGGTGCACTCCACGGCAAGTGGGGTCGTTTGGTGCCCACCGCTAGAAAAAACGGTCGGTCCCGCAGTCGACCGAGGGCCTCGATCGCCACATCGGCAGCTTGCCCATCCACGTAGGCGTTGTCGGGGGTATCGATGGATTCGGTCGCCTCTCCTTTACGCATGGGTTCAATAAACCCACCGACGCGATTTGAGGGTCGTAGATATTCATCTCGTTTCACAATATTCGCGAGTCGTTCCGGCATCGACCAGGAAACCGGGTCCAAGATCGGTGGATACACATGGTTTACTTTGCCGATCGATTCCGTATGGTAACCGTGTTGTTTGAAGAGTTGCGGCAAAGTCACCACGTCGGGCAATTCGTCGCGATAATGCGCAGTGCCGTCCCCTTCACTGATGCGCGGAAATGCCTCTGGGCGACGCCCCGTCATCACCGAGGCCCGCGACGGCGCACACAGCGCTTGGTTGCAATACGCCCGCTCAAATACCAATCCACGGACCGCCAATCGATCCAGATTTGGCGTGACCGCCAGGGTGCCTCCATACGCCCCGATGGCCGGTCGCAAATCGTCAATGACCAAAAACAACACGTTGGGGCGCGCCACCGGCCGCGACTCAACCGCTTGCAGGGTGAACGTCAGACTCAAGCCAGTATTGGGCGATGTGGAGCGACGGACC
>CAXBOL010000319.1:0-5980 GCA_963977295.1 uncultured Opitutaceae bacterium | reverse complement strand
GGCGTGCTGAGGAGTGAACGAGTATTCGCCCTGAACGTAGGCCGACTTGACCGTGATCGAAGGGCCTACCTGCGGCCGGAAGGAGCTTATCATGCCTTCGGCTTGAAATCGGAATTCCTTGATGGCCCATTTGGTGTTGAATTGGAGGTAATTTGTGCGATTGCCCCCCAGATCCCGGAAAGTGCCGATACTGCCGCCGATTTGAGCGCCGCTATCGAGTTTCTGCTCGAGGGAAATGCCAATGTGCTGATCCGTGTTAATGTTGATGTATTCGTCGTCGAGGTCGGAGCTGCCTTGCAGGAAAACGTGGT
This sequence comes from uncultured Opitutaceae bacterium, assembly GCA_963977295.1. GTDB lineage: Bacteria > Verrucomicrobiota > Verrucomicrobiia > Opitutales > Opitutaceae > Actomonas. The sequence goes on along the minus strand of CAXBOL010000319.1, from coordinate 5,669 downwards.
AGTTTAGTGAATCCGAAAACGGAGCGTAGCCGTAGAAGTCGACGCCGGTGATGAATTTGGGAAACATCTCTCGGCTGTAACGCGGATTGGAGGTGGTTTCTCGTAGGACATTAATCGGCTGGAGGTTCCAGTATCCGATGGGGGTAATGAATTTTCCGAAACGAACGGAAAGTTGGTCAGAAAAGGTGTAGTCCCCGTAAAGTCGCTCGATGGCTGGAGTGGTTTTGGAGTAGGTCGTGCTGTTCTCGAGGTCGACGACGTAGAAATCGACGGATTCCAACTCGGCCAAGTAACTGAAGTTTGAACCCAGACTGCCGTAAGCCAGGACAGCTAAGTCGTCGATTTTCACGAATTCCTGGCCGCCCCCGTTGCCATACTCCACCGAGAAGTAGCCACCAATGGTCAGGCCATTGTGGAGCTGATAGCCCATGCCCAACTGATAGTCTTCCGTCTGTGCGACGACCGGGGTGAGGCGCAATACCCCCCAACAGACCATGAACTTAAGGAACGTCTTCACGGGCGGGGACTAAAGTGGGGGACCAATACGTGCATCGAATTGAAAGTAAGAGATTCGAGGAATTGAAAATTTGAATTAAACGAAGAGATCAGTTCGAAGTCGAAACGGATAACCAGCAAGCAACTCCCAGCGAGCAAGTAGTGAATCAATCCATGACTCCGAGCACGAGCGAAAATCGAGCTGATTGGGCCTCAGGCGCCGCAATCCGGCGCGTAACCACGAAATTGCGAGGCGGGTTATTTGTGGCAAAATGTAAACGCGGTGACAAACTTGGGTGACAAAAGGCGAAGTCGGATGCTTGACAATTCTAAGGCAGAAACTTTCGCTCCGCCCTCCAACTTTCTGGCAGGGTAGCTCAGTGGTAGAGCAGAGGACTCATAAGCCGTTTACGGTGAATTACTTGCAGTTATCCTGAATCGTCCTGAGTTATCAAATGACTGGTATTGAGGATCTTGCGGAAGGCTCGACTTCATCCTGAATTATCCTCAAAACGCCTAAATTATGGCGTTGGGTGACAAACAGGGTGACAAAAATGCAGCCAGAAAACGGGCTGCAAAAGAGCGGGTAATTGATCCGCTTATTGCCCGATCTGAAGGCATGAAATTCGAGGCGCTTTGGGCATTCGGTCTCCCGCTTCCCGAGGGGTTCAAAACCCCACCTGATTGGGTTCGAAATGCGATTCGAATGAGCAGTTTTTTCAGGAATCTCGCGCCAATCCTTGATGCCGTGAATTCGCCGAATGCCAAGGATGCTGGAACGTTGTTCGGCGCGGGCATGACGGCTCTTTCAATCATCGAAAACGTGCCGGATGATGCTGAATTTCCCGGAATCGCTGACCTAAGAAATCAGGTGCTCGAATCCATAGAATCTGATTCCGACGCCTTGAGACTCCCTGAGGTAAGTCCCTCCAAGGAATCACCAGCGGACCTTGTTGGATTCTTTACCGGGCTGGCGGTGGGCGGTTCGATTGCCAAAAAACACGATGAAAACGACCCTGCATTGTCAGAGGAGCTGGTTTACTTGTTTTGGTTGAACTGGCGGGAGATCGAGAGACTCGAAAACCGTTCGAAATTAGCCGCGTGGGTTCAGGGGCAGGGGTTCTTCTCGTGCTCGTTCAAGCTTCTCGAGAAAGTGTGTCAACGGATCGAATTGAAACTCGCCCCGGTAGGAGCTCCCTCCGGCAATTCAGACAAGCCGTAAAAAAGGAGTAGGTATTCGATTGGGCAGCGTCGCGGTATTCTGGCGGCGCAATGATTACTGAAGATACTCCAAGCGCAAATGCGCCAAAGCTGGCCCTCTCTCGCGTGGAGACGGCTCACGCCCTCGGAGTTACCGCCGTCACCGTGGATCGGTTGACCAAGCGGGGACTCCTTCGCCCTTCGCGGGCAACCCGTCGACCGTTGTTTCCCGTGTGGGAAATTGAACGGTTCCTTCGCGATACCTCACAAACCCTCAGCCTCGGAAAGGGCGTCCATTGAACGCGGCAGCGGAGGGGGCTGGGGTGAAATTCACCCCAGTTAGGCTCGCCGGCGGTTCGGCGCCGGACGTGCCGTGGCAAAGCGTCGAGATCGACGCGCGGAGCTCCTGCGACCCAAAGCCGTGTAGCCATAGGAAAGGACCAAGACCATCAAAGCTAAAAACCGTGCTCCGTCCTTTTACGCCCGTTTCGTGGTTTCATCCCGTCGGCATCAAACGCGTTTTGGCCCGACTCGAACCCAGATTACCGGACGTAAGCCGGAAGCTATTTCTCACCTTCACGGTAAACCCTGCGTTATTCGAATCGCCGGAAGCCGCCTTCGATAAATCCCGGGACAGATTACGCCGACTCTTTTTCGCCCTCCGGCGTGGGGTGGAGTGGGAAGGCAAGCGCCACCAAATCGACGCACCTTACTGCATCAAGGTCGAGTTCCACGAAAACGGGTGGGCTCATTTTCACGCCGTCTTCCTCACCTCCCGATTTCTCCCAGGAGCGTTGTTGAATCACCTGTGGGACTACGGCCGGACCAACGTCAAACGGATCAACGCGGCGGATTTCCGCTACCTGCTCAAATACGTGACCAAGGGGTGTGACTTGCCGGATTGGGTCATGCAACGCGCTCGCCTGCGGGTCTTCCAATCGAGCCGGGGATTCTTAAAGCCTATCGAAAGCAAGGACGACGAAGAGCCCACGAAACCTGCCCGACGAGTGAAGCGCAAACAGGTAGGCTCACTGGGCGAACGCCTCGAACGCTGGCGTAAGACGGCGCTGCTGCAGCGGGGAGAGCACCGCATCGAGCAAGTGATACTCCGGTTACCCTTTTGGGACATTCTCGCAGAACTAGTTCTGCCCATTGCCAAGGCGGGTCGATACCTCGGCGGCGGACATGTAATTATCGACACAAGAAAGGAATTATTCCCATGGCTACAGCCAAATTAGAACTGCCCCACAGTGGGGTCTTTGTCCGCGGTATCGTTGTATCGAGCCAAGCCTTTGCTTTCCAACGCAAGGACGGTTCGGGAATCGTGGTCAAGGTCGCACACGAACTCGCCCTTCAACCGGGTGTGGCCGTGTTTGAACGCTACGTGGATCCGAAGGAGGACTCCTCAATCAAACTCGAGGGCGAGACCATCACTGAGTTTCCGCGATACAAGGACTTCGAGACGGTCGTGCTCAAGGTGCTGAAGATTCGCCAAGACAAGGAACGGCTCGTGATCAGTGCAGCTGAACGGGTAGGGTAAGGGTATTGGGGCGGATGCACCGCGTGAGCGGTGCGCCGCCCCTTTTCCTTGTTTTTACCGTTAATAACTGTCTACTTGCATCCCAATCAATTGATGATTCAGTGCTACTCTCCCGTCTTAAAAAACTCCTAAAGTTATGTTTGATACACCAATCAAGTTTCAGGTTGGATTTTTCGCTTCAGCATCCGACATCGCGCCTGATTCGAAAGTCGTCTTTAAAATTATTTCCGAAATTTCCGAAAAAACTAACCTGAATTTCGTTCCAACACTACTCACAGAATTTGGTGGAACTGGGGTGGCGAAACGGCTTCGCCTAGTTGCGAATTCTGATACGTGGCTTGTTGCCTTTGGCTATTCTAGGATTGATGTTGAGCACCAACATTCCTTAGGAGCAGTAGGAACGGACGTGAGTGATTTTAAAGATTTCTGTAAAATAGCGTCTGATGTTTTGGAAGTGGTGACGAATAACACCCCAAGGCTCGCTTCGAGGGTTTCTTTTATAGCTACCTACTTATCCTCCGAAATAGGTATTTCCGAACTGAATGCTGCCTATTTGGCCACAGTTAAACCTATGCCGTTATTTAGCGATAAGGAGCCTTTCGAGTGGAACGTTAGGTCTGTTTATAATGCTCCATTGCCTTCCGATGATGAGGAGAAACTAAATATCATTGCGGAAATAAAAAGAGTTCAGGGGCAAATGCAGATCAACAAGAAGCAGAAGGAATTTGATAGGCTTTGTTTGACCGTAGATATCAACACTGTAGCAGAAAATCCACTCCAGCGATTTACTACTGCTGACACCTTCAGGATTTGTGGAGATATACTCCCAATACATGATCAAATCCATCAACAGGCTTCATCTTCTGTCTCGGGCCAGACCACACCTTAACCACTGTTATCATGTCATTTCTTTTGAAATCAAAACTGGAAATTTCAACATCCAGCACAGTCGACGATGGAAGTGGTAAAAAATCTCGGGGGACTATAACGCAGATTTTAGACGATAGTGACATATATACGTCGTTATTGAGTTTTTTTGACACAAATTCAACTGAACATCTAGACATAACAGCGAATTCCTCTAGCTCGGGGGACCCTAAGCAAGGTTCGAGCAATGTTCAGAAAATTAAATTTCATGCCAAGAAATCATCATCAGTCTTTCTGAAAATACTCTCATCTTTGGATGTTGAGTATGGCGTAAGCAACGAAGCAGACCGGTTTCTTCAGACTATTATTAACGAAGATGTAGCGGTCGCGGAGGAGTGCATATCTAGAGTATTTGTGGATGCTTGTGGTAGCAAAAACTATGACGTCATTTCTAATTTGCTAACGACTATGTCTCGTGCTTCAGAATTTAAAGACTTTGAATTCGGATACATTGTAGCGATGGCCGCAACAACTCAGCCGAGTGAGATTTCACGGGAAGCGGGAATCAGATACCTAGAGAATGCTGAAACCGAGCGTGCTTCAAAACTCTTAGTCTCCCTTGAATTGGAGGAAGGCTGGGTGAATGATTATAGAAATGCAGTAGTAAGAGACTTGAATCTTTCAAATGCTGTTGGTTCGAAAAATTAAAAAAACACGTTGGCCCAACGAGTGGGAAAGCAGGAATCCGTCCGATCTAGGTGTTGACTGTTTTACGTGTGGTTGCCTCAGGACAGGGAATAATCGCATGTCCGTGTGGCGCGTGGAAAGCCCTGAAAAGATTTGTGAGGCGGTACTCGCTTTGGCAACGGCCTCGAAGGTGGAGCGGGTAGATACTATGGATGTCGCTTGGGTTGAATATGACGATGTTGTCGGAGCCGGAATTGAAAGTGATGATAATATAGACGGGGATACTGCAATCATTGATTTAAAAGGGAAGCACTCAGATTTGATCGTCCTAGACTATTTAAAATTAGGGTCGATTGGTGAGCTTATCGCATCAACAATTCATGTTAAAAAATGGAAGCGCTTTACGAAAGCGGAGGTTAAGGCATTTATATTGCAGGCTCTCGAAAATGGGCGTTTCGAGATAGACGATTTACACCCTAAATTAGCAGAGGATTTGAAGCTGTCCTTATAGGAAGATCACTTTTCCCACAGCTTCCGTTGAGTGTTGGAATCTCAGGTGCCCGTACACTTTCATTGCTAAGGCTCCACCATCTTTGTGACCGAGCCAACGGCTCACAGTAGGGACATCAACTCCGGATTCGATGCAGGTCGTTGCGAAAAAATGGCGAAAATCGTGATGAGTAAAAGGGGGCGTTTTCATTCTGCGCGCTGCGGTTTGAAGGCATTTCTTGGCGTCTTGGATTAGGCTCACGGCTTCGTTCGGTTTTGGGGCTCGTTCAACTTTTAGCCCTTCGAGAAGTGACCGGAACGCCTGAGTCATGGGCACGGTGCGTTGGTGGTGGTTCTTGGTGCCTCGTTCGCCTCCGGTGACCGTGAACGT
>CAXBOL010000318.1:0-5992 GCA_963977295.1 uncultured Opitutaceae bacterium | reverse complement strand
GGCGGCTCGGTGGTGGGGGTGTTTCCGGAGGGGGTCAGTCACGACGATCCGCAACTCGCGCTGGTGCGTTCGGGCGCGGCGAGGCTGGCGATGCAGGCGGTGGCTGCGGGCTTGAAAGGGATAAAGATCGTGCCGGTGGGATTGAATTACGAACGGAAGGACCGTTTTCGATCCACGGTGTGGGTGGAGCTGGGCGAAGCGATTGAGGCCGATACCTGGATGGCGGAGCACGAGGGGGAGGAGCGGGCGGCGATGCGGGCGCTTACCCCGGAGATCAATCGTCGACTCAAGCAGGTGGTGGTTCATCTGGACGACAAGGATTGGGAGCCGTTGCTGGAGGAAGTGGAGGGACTGATTCCGGCGGCACGTGGATTGCGCGCCACCGGACTGTTGCAAATGCGGAAACGGGTGGCAGCTGCGATCAATGATTTTCACCAACGGGATCGAGGACGGGCCGACGCGTTGGCGGAACGCGTGCGGCAGTGGCGAACCAAGCGTTTGGAAACCGGGTTGAGCGTGGATGCGCGATTTTTCCGTCAGCCCATGTGGCGCCGAGCCCTCGCGTTGACGGGCGATGCGTTGCGGTTACCGATCGCGTTGGGCCTGGGTCTGGTGGGGCTGTTGTATCACCTCGTGCCCCACGTGATCGCACGGGTCGTCGCGGCACGAATGGATCAACCGGGGAAGATGACGGTGGCGCTCAATCGCCTGTTGGTGGGATTGCCCGTGCATGTGGCGTGGTATGCGGGGGTGAGCGTCTGGATGTTGCACACGTTTCAGCCGTGGGTGGCGTGGGGCTGGCTGGCGCTCATGCCTTTCGCCGGACTAGTGGCCGTTTGGGTGGGGCGTAGACTGCGAATCGTGCTACCGTGGTGGTGGGCCGAAGTGAAACTTTTACCACAACGCGAGCGCGTGCGGGCCTTGCGAGCAGAACGCGCGGAGTTGGTCGCGGCGCTGTTGGGCTTGGCCGACCAGTATCCGCGAGTCGCGGATGAGCCAAGGCGGTCTCGGATGGTCAAACCGCCACTCTGGGTTACGTTGACGGTGGCCGGAGGGTTGGGGCTGGTGGCGGTGAGTTTGAGCGGATGGTTGATGCGGGATCGTCCGCTGGAGTGGTGGCATACGAATGCACCGGCTTTGCATCGGGTCGCCCCGGCGATGTTGACGGCTCGATTGGCGAGTGATGAACGTGGGTTGGAGGCGGTGATCGATGGCTTCAAGGAACTGGAGGCCAGATTTCGCGTATTTGAGAGTCAGTTACATGCCGGAGAACGGAGTTACTATCGACCGGAGGACGACGATGAGATGCGGCGCATGTTGGTCACGTATTTGAGCCTACGGTCGGCGTTGCTGCGGACGGTGTGGGCGTATCAGCGTTTTGAGCAGATCACCGATGAAGAACTACGGTTGCGAGCGCTGCTCTTGCACTACACGGCGGCGGCAGTGCTCTACGATTACTCGGCGCGATTTGTGTTGGCGTTTGAATCGAGTGAGGCGGCGCAGCGAAAGTTAAACGAAGGCGAGCCGCGGTGGGATTTGGCACCGGGGACGTATGATCGGATTCGCGCTAATTTGGCGAATCTGTCGCATCGGCAATGGTTGGAGGCGGGATGGCAGCGCTATCACGACACGTTGCCGGCTTGGTCGGCCCGGGGGATGGGACCAGTGAGTGGCGGCCGTGCGGCCAAATTCCACACGGCCATCGCTGAAGCTGGCCGTCGGACGAGTGCCCTCAATGAGCAGATATTACGTTATAAAATTCAGACCGCGCTCTCCGATGTGAAAGGCGCGGCCGGAGGCAGTTATTATCAGGCGAGTGCGGCGATTTCGACGTTGATTGGCGATGCGAAGATTCGGGCGCCGCGGGAAGGAAAGCCGCTGATCACGCCCGAGTTGCTCGCGCGGGTGCGACCGCTGTTGCAGCCCGGAGACGTGCTGATCGAGCGACGGAATTGGTATTTGTCGAATGCTTTTCTGCCGGGCTACTGGCCTCATGCGGCGTTGTATGTTGGGAGCCCCGAGGACCTCAAAGCGGTGGGCCTGGACAAGAATCGAGCGGTGGCGGCCAAGTTGACGGAGTTTTCGAGCACGGATGCGGCTGGGCATGCGTTCGCGGTGATCGAGGCCATGAGCGAAGGGGTAGTGTTTACCTCGGTGGAGCATTCGATCGGTGAGGCGGACGCGGTGGCGGTGTTGCGGCCGCGGCTGTCGGCGAAGAAAAAGCAAGCGGCGATTGCGCGAGCATTCAGTCATGCGGGTAAACCCTATGATTTCGATTTCGATTTCTTCAGCAGCGACAAATTGGTCTGCACTGAAGTGGTCTATCGATCTTACGGCGACGAATTGCAGCTGCCCTTGGTCGACATCTTGGGACGGAAGACCCTGCCGGCGATTGAGATCGTGCGGGCTTGGGCGGAGTCGGCGGCAGCGGGCGATGAGGCGGAGTGGGAGTTTGTGGCGTTTCTCGACGGGAACGAACGGACGGGCAAATGCACGTGGGCCGATGAGGCGGCGTTAAGGGAGTCGTTGGCGAGACCGGCGCTGACTTGGTTGAACTGAAGGAGGGGAGCGACGGAGGGTGAGGCGGAGAGTCGCTGTGGAAGGGAAACCAAGAACGAGAACGAGCAACGCCAGCAGCTTGAAGAATTTGGACTTTGACTTGGTAAAGCAGGTAGGGGCGGACCGCTGGGCCGTCCGCGTATCACACCGCGGCGGGCTCAGCGGTCCCGCCCTACCTCAATACAAATTACGCCAAAGTCTATTTCTCAAATGACGTTGGTATAAGAAAACGAGCAGGAAAGAAGGGAGGAGGGGCAGGAAAAAACCCGGGCTCGAGAAGAGCGCCGGGTTTCAGTAATCGGGAGATCGCGCTGGTTTAGCGGGTGATCTGGGCCACGTAGTTTACCAGCGGGTCGGTCTCGGGTTGATTGGAAACCCAGGTGCCTTGGAGGATTTCTGGCAGGGTGTAGCGTGTGTTGTAGAAAGTGCGATTGGCGTTGTTGTTGGCCTGCAGCCAGCCGCCGCGCACGGATACACCGGCGAAAAGCCCCTTGTTTTTGGTGTAAACCAGCACAGGTGTTTCGAGCATGGATTTGGTAATGCGCTCGGCTTCCGCGACCTTGGGGCCGGCAACGGCCTTGGCGTCGACGCCGATGTTGAAGCGACCTTTGTAGAGAATACGCGGAGTGGAGTCGTCGGTAAGGATGTAAATCGTCTCGATTGCAGTGCCACCGATTTGGAGACCGAAACTGGCTTCGCCGGCGTTAAGCAGGCCGGGATTGCTCCACGTGCCATCGGCGCGACGGGCAATGATGACCCCGTAACCATCCTTCAATCCGAAAAGAAAACCGGCTTTGAACTGGTTAGTGATGACGATGGCTTTGGCGGCGCGGAGCACTTCCTTAGGAATGGCGTATTCCGGGTCTTGCATGAACTCGCGGATGACCGCTTCGCAGGATTCGAACCGCTTGACGTAGTCATCACGGGGGAGACTACGCTCGGCGTGAATGCTGGAGGTGGCGGCTAGGGCGATGAGGACGAAGGAAAGGAAACGCTTCATAACTTTATCAAATGATGGACGAACTATGCACGGGAGGAACGGCTTGGAAAGCGTTGATTGGCTGGAGAAAAGATCAATCGAGCGAGAATCGCAGGGAAATCCATCCGTTTCGCTATAAAACGACCCGGAAAAGCAGATAATGTTCTTAATCCAAGTCACGGGCGGCCAGATCGTCTTCGTTCCAACCAAAATAATGGCCGAGTTCGTGGAGGTAGGTGAGGTGAACTTCGTCGATGAAGGTATCACGGTCCTGTTCGGCAAAATCCCAGAGATTACCGAGGAAAAGCAAAATTTGGGTCGGCACGTCGCCAATGTCGCCGGTGGATTCGCCGTGGGGGGGGCCCACAAAGAGGCCGAGGATATCGGGTTCGAATTCCAATCCGAGGATCTCGGGTGACGGAAACTCGTGGGTGTGGACGGGAATTTTGGTGGCATGCACCCGCAACTCCGAAGGCAAGTCGGCGAGGGTGGCGGCGATCTCCGCGGTGGCGAGGGATTGGAGTTGGGCGAGGGTCACGGGAGCGGATCGGATCGAAATTAAGAGAGGCGTAATGTTGCAATTTAGACGTCTGACGGGAGTTGGCTATTCTACTTAATTCAGTTCCACTCGCAGTTTTTAAGCATGGAACCGAGACGAATTGCAGTAATTGGCGGTGGGGCGGCGGGATATTTTTCCGCGATTGCAGCCGCGGAGACGGATCCTTCGGCGCGAGTGACGATTTTTGAAGCGACCTTGCACCCGCTGACCAAAGTGCGAATTTCGGGGGGCGGCCGTTGCAATGTGACCCATGCATGCTTCGACCCACGGGAGTTGGTGAAGCGCTATCCACGGGGATCTCGCGAACTGATCGGGCCGCTCAACCGGTTTGGGCCGCGTGACACGGTGGCTTGGTTTCAAGGACGTGGAGTGGAGCTTAAAACCGAGAAAGACGGGCGCATGTTTCCGACTACGGATGACTCGGGCACGATCGTGGATTGTCTACAAGGGGCGGTGCGAACGGCCTCGGTGGCGTTGCGATTGCGCACCCCGGTGCGGGAGTTGGTGAGAGGGGATGACGGACGATTTACGCTGACGCTCGGTGATGGCAGCGGCGAGCGGGTGGACCGGGTGATTATTGCCACTGGCGGCACGAAGGCTGCCGGGGGCTTTGCCTTGGCGGAGTCGGTGGGGCACACGATCGAGCCCTTGGCGCCGTCGTTGTTCACGTTTCAGATCGATGACGAACGGCTGCGGGGGCTGGAAGGCTTGGCCGTGCCGGAAGCGGAGGCGAGTGTGCCGGAAACAAAACTCTGTGAACGCGGACCGCTGTTGGTGACGCATTGGGGATTGAGTGGTCCGGCGATTTTACGCCTGTCGGCGTGGGGGGCGCGCGAATTGGCGGCGGAGGATTACAACTTCGCCGTGCGCATTGCGTGGACCGGTGACAGCAATGAAGAGCGGGTTCGGGCCAAGCTGAATGCCGCACGCAGCGAGTTGGCGCGAAAACAGATGCATAATGCTAACCCCGTAGGACTTCCCGGTCGCTTATGGGAGCGACTGGTGGCGGCGGCGGGGATTCCAAAAGAGACGATTTGGACCTCGTTGCCCAAGCCGGCGTTGGCGGCCTTGGCCAAGGCGGTGGCGGCCAGTGAGTTTCGGGTCACGGGGAAGAGCACCAACAAGGAGGAGTTCGTGACGTGTGGGGGGGTGAGATTGAAGGAAATCGACTTCAAGACGATGGAGAGTCGGGTCTGCGCTGGGTTGCACTTCGCGGGAGAGGTGTTGGATATCGACGGGATCACGGGCGGGTTCAATTTTCAGTCGGCGTGGACCACGGGTTACTTGGCCGGCACGGCGGCAGCGACGTTGCCGGCGGCGAGTTGAATGGTCCGCAAGCTTGCTCCGAGGACCGGGCCTGTCATCTAGATTGGCCGTGCTCGTGCTGCCGACTTACATTGAACTCCTCATTCTCATCGCGCCGATCTTTGCGTTGATCGCGGTCGGGTCGGGGGCGCGATTTGCGGGTTGGTTGACGCCGGAGGCCGATGCGGGGCTGTTGAAACTAGTGATGAACGTGCTCTACCCGGCGCTCATCTTTAAAAACGTGTTGGGCAACCCGGCGTTGTCGGATTCGCGCAACGTGTTTTGGCCGCCCCTGATCGGTTTCGTGACCATTGGGGGAGGGATTTTGTTGGGCTGGTGGATCGGCCGCTCGCTGGGATTTTCAAAAGGTAAAGGCCTCCGAACCTTCGCGTTTTCGGCGGGGATTTTTAACTACGGTTACATTCCGATTCCGTTGATGCAGGGGTTGTTTGGCCCTGACAGCGTGGGGGTTTTGCTGGTGCACAACGTCGGTTGCGAACTCGCAATCTGGACGGTGGGCGTGGTCGTGTTGTCGGGCTTGTCGATCCGGGATGGCTGGAAGCGCATGATCAGCGGCCCGGTGGTGGCGT
>CAXBOL010000317.1:0-5994 GCA_963977295.1 uncultured Opitutaceae bacterium | reverse complement strand
CCAAGCCTACCTCGCTGACGCTAATACCGGTTGTTCCTAGAGCGCGTTGTTTCATGGGGGGAGGTAAATCGCGAGTCTTCGGTGATGCAAGCGACCACCCCTTCCGGTCAGGAGGCAGCGGACGCGCTCGATCAAAGACCGGGAATCTTGACGGGCAGGGCGTAGAGGGAGTGACGGGCGCAGATGAAAAGCGTCTGCCGGTCGGCCCCGCCAAAGACCAGGCTGCTGGGGCGTTCCGGTAGCGCGATGCGGTCGATCAATTTGCCGGCCGGATCATACACGAAGAGGTCTCCGGCCGCGACGTAGGTGTTGCCCGCGGCATCGATTGCGACACCGGCTTCGCCCTCTTCGGCCACGAGCACGGGATCGGCGAGCGAGCCGTCGGTCTGCACGGTGAAGCGATAGGTTTTTTGGCCGAACTCGTCGGCCACGACGAAGGGGTCGCCAGGACGTGCGGAGCGAAGTTGAAAGGCGCGCACGACGTCGACGGTCGCCCAGCGGAAGCTGGCGCCGACCGCGGCGAGGTCGGGCCCGGCTGGCAGGTAGCTGGAACCATCGGGGGTCAGGTAGTGGAGGGGGTAGACGCGTTCGTTGTCGGCCAGGAAAGTATGGGCGTCGCGCCAGCGTGTGACCGGGAGGATGACTTTCATCCCGGGCCGGGGCGCGGCAGGGACGGGCTGCAGCTCAAGGAAACTTTCGTCGGTCGCATCGGGATCGAAGGAGAAGACCCGCCCGAAGCGGGTGACGACCAGCAGGTGGCCGGAGTCGTCGAGGGCGAGGGTAACCGGCTCGATCGGGGCGTCACGCACGACGGTGAGATCGGCGGTCGCGGGGGACCAGCGGTAGATGCGGTGGAAGTGTTCGTCGACGAAGTAGAGGCGGCCGGTGGGGTCGACTACAGCCCCCTCAATGTTATTGAAACCACCGACCAGGCGGATCGGCCGGACCCCGGCGGCGCGGACGGGCGAGGCGATGTCCGCCGGTTCGGGGGATACGACGGGAGCAGCGCCGGAGAGATCGAGGCGGGCGAGTTCGCGGGTGACGATGGCGGTGTCGTGGTCGACAACGTAAACGGTGGCGTCGAAATTGAATTTGCTCGGGCCGTAGAGGTGCACCCCGCGAAAGTGCAGGGCGGATGAGTTCTTCACCCGGACAGCGTAGTGGGCAGGTGAATACGAACGTACGACCCGATAGAGGTAGAGATTGGCGAAGAGCAGGTCGTGGCTGTCCTCGATGAGCACCGGCAGGGCGTCGGGACCCTCGCCGTATTCCTCTTCCATCTGCAGGGCGTAGAATTCCCAGTTGGCGGCGCGACGCACGATGATCTCGTGGCGCACGTGATGCTCGCTGGAGACGGCGTAGACCTTGCCCGGGGTGGTGGTGTCGGACACGTAGAACCCGGACTGTGCGTAGGGATTGGGCGTCCAGATTCCTTTGAAGATGCCGCCACCGCCGTCGGTCACCCAGATGCTGTGGGATTGCGAGTCCCACGGGCGCGCGGGGTCGGCGTCGGCGGTGCGGTTGGTGTTGTAGACGGGGACGGGCGAGCCGTCGGCGCGATAGGTGCCGTGGCCGCCGAGTAGGCGCACGTCGTTGAGGAGCGAGTGGGCGCTGGCGCGCCATTTGATGCCGAGGGCGCGACCGTTGATGCCGGTGTCAATGCCGAGGCCGGTGACAATATTGGTGCCGCCGGGTGGGGTTTCCAAGAGAGGCACCGGGGTGCCGGCGCCGGCGAAGGCGGGGGTGTGATCGGTGAGGATCAGTTGGGCGGCAAACGGGCTAAGCCCAACGAGGTGGGAATCGGGGCGGAGTTTGAGCGGGCGGGTGAGGCGGTAGCGGCCAGTCGGAAAGAAGAGGGTCGCGTGCGCGGCGATGGCGGCCTCGATTGCCGGGGAGTCATCGGTGAGCCCGTCGCCGACCGCCCCGAAGTCGCGCACACTCACCCACGTGTCGCGGGGAGGCAGGGCAGGAATCTCGGTCGGGACCAGCGGCGGCACGGTGGTGAGCGGCTGCAGGTCGGCGGTGGTCTGGATGGTTGGGGTGGCGCCGAGGTCGGCGACTTGGTTGCCGTGCGTGAACGATGCGACGCGGTAGTTCGGCGCAGGGGCGAGGACCTGTTTCCCGCTGGAGCGGAAGGCGGCGAGCACTGGCGTGTTGATTGCGACGACGTCCACCAGGTTGAACTGGGACCGGGCGTTAGCCTCGTCACTGATGACGATCGCGGGTCCCGAGATGTTTTCGAAACGGGAGTCACGGATGAACAGCTCCTCGGCGCGGTTGGGCGGCACGAGGATGGCGGTGGGGACGTTTTTGAAGTGTCCGCGGATGATGGTCATGCCGGCCTCTTCGGTCTGGACGGCGGCGATGCGTTGGCCCTCGAAGGAGGCGTCCATCAGCACGAAGGGCCAACTCGGGGAGGGCTTGGTGGTGAGGATGCCGTAGTCGCCGCCGAGGAAGCGGAGATCCTCCATTTCGTTACCGACCTTTTCTATACCGGCTCGGCCCTGCCCGATACGAAACTCCATGTGGGCCAGAAAGCCGTGCTGGGCGACGTGGAAGCGGACCCCGATGGCGGCGGGATTGCCGTCGGCAATCTCGATATCGATGTTGCTCATCGCGCTGTAGAATGTGCCGGGATTGGCGGGACGGATGGGGTCGCCCGGAGCGGGTTTGTTGCTAACGAAGTTGACGAGGTAGGCGGTGTCGCCGGTCTGGAAACCGGGCGTGTTGGTCCCGAGTTTGAAGACGGGCCGGGTGGGACCGTAGCCAATCAGGCGGATGCCCTTCCACACGTGGAGGGTCGCGGTGAGGCGGTAGGTGCCGGAGGGAATGAGGACCACGCCGTAGCGGGTTGCGGACTCCACTTGGTCGATGGGGGCCTGGAGCGCGGCGGTATCATCGGCAAGGCCGTCGCCGATGGCGCCAAATGTCGCGCTTGAAAGGACCACGGCACCGGGATCTTCGGGCAGTTGGGGATAGAAGGATGGGGCGGCGGAGCTTAAACGGTAACAACACGCCACGGTGAGAAGGATCAGACCGCTCCGGGATAGGCGGCCGAAGTTGCGGGAGAGCATGGGCGCGAGCGTAATCTCAATGCACTTTTATGCAATCGATTAATAGACGCGACATAGCGCGGAAAGCCGAAAACGGAATCTAGACTTAATTCCTGTGGTCTGGAGCCAACGATTCGATCCATGGATGCACCATGAAAAGAGTCAATGCTTAATCCTTGTGGTCTGGATCCAATGATGGGATCGGAGGGCTTCAGGTTGTTGCTCATTTTAACATCAGTCCGAAGCGATCAGATTACACCGGAGTGTTGGGTCCGGTTTAGCAGGATATCCCGCAGACGAAATTGGGATGAATTTATGGCGGGTAGCGCAGAGAACAAAGCAGCCTCACCGCGTTCATCGCGTGCAAGCACTGCTCCTACATTCCCCAGAACCTTTTGCGTCAATTCGAGCCCTTCGCGGTCGAAACCTGCTGGCTGACTCCAGTTGAAATCGGCCACTGTTTGCAAGCGCTTGAACGCCCGGGGTTTGACGGGGAGACGGACAACTGTCGGTCTGGGAGCACGATGACCCGATGCAGACTCCCGCTGATTTTCTCGATGTTGCTGGTTTGGTGGACGAGTGCCGTTGCCATGGCGCAGATCCACCGCACTGTCCTGTTGCCCCCAGGGCCGGATAATCCGCGCAATAGTGAAGGGGATTTTGTGGAGCTCAAGGACGGCCGGGTGATGTTTGTCTACACTCACTTCACCGGAGGCACGTCGGATCACGCGTCCGCGCATCTGGCGGCGCGTTATTCTGACGATGGCGGCCTGACTTGGACACAAGACGATGACATCGTCGTGGCGAATGAAGGGGGATTTAATGTGATGTCGGTCTCGTTGCTGCGTCTACCGACGGGTGATATCGGGCTCTTCTACATGCTCAAAAACTCGCTGGAGGATTGCCGGCCGGTGATGCGGGTGTCTCACGACGAAGCCCGCACGTGGAGCGATCCGGTGGAGATCATCACCGATCAGATCGGTTACTACGTGCTGAACAACGACCGAATCGTCATGACCTCGGGAGGGCGGTTGTTGTGCCCCGTCGCGTTGCACAACACGCCGGATTACGAGGAACCGGATTGGGATGGCATCCTGATGTGTTACTTCTCCGATGATCTGGGGCAGACATGGCAACGTTCCACTTCGACCCTTCAGGGCTTTCACGCGGATGGCTCGCGGGTGCTGTTGCAGGAGCCCGGGGTGATCGAGCTGCAGGACGGTCGGATCATGATGTGGGCGAGAACGAATTCGGGCTCCCAATACCTGAGTTGGTCGAAAGACGGGGGAGACACGTGGACGGCGCCCGCGCCCAGCTCGATCTTGTCGCCGCGTTCCCCGGCCAGCATCGAACGCCTACCGGGGCGAGCGGAATTGATGATGGTGTGGAATGACCATGCGGCGGTGACCGGTGAAGCCAAAGCTTGGCGCACGCCGTTGGCGGTTGCGCTTTCGTTGGATGATGGGGTGACTTGGCAGCCGAGCCGAACGCTGGAGGACGATCCCGATGGCTGGTATTGTTACACCGCAATCGAGGTTGTCGCCGATCGAGTTTTGCTGGCGCATTGCGCGGGTATCCGCACCAAGGGCGGACTGGATGTGACGCAAATCACGAGTTTCGGTCTCGACTGGTTGCTGGGAGATTAGTCGAACCATCCCCTAGGTTGCGCTTTGGTTGGGATCGGGCGAAAGTCTCGTAGGCGGACCAAAGGAAACCATGCGGATAAGACCACAAGGAAGGGGTATTCTTCAGTCCACCCACCTGTCCTCCAAAGCCTTGTCGACGGCGGAAGCCTTTGCGAAGGTGGGATCCCCGACTGCTTTGCTGGTAGAACCACTCCACCGCAATTTTTTACAGGAGTTAACCACGACGCCGAGGCTATGGCGGTCAAGACAAAGAAAACAGGGCAGCCCAACGCAGCTCCTCCTCCATTCCCTCCGTGGGGAGCGCTGGAAGGGTTAGTCGTCGTCGCGTTTCCCGCTTTTTCGGCTCTTCCCGCGCTCTCCGTGCTCGCGACCCTCACCGCGTTCGCTGTCTTCGTCACCTTTGTTTTCGCCGAGGTGAAGGACCGAGCCGATCACCGGTAATTTAACGGTTGCTGCCTTGGCGTCATGATTGGCGAACAGTGCTGCGATCCAGGCCACGCTGGCCGCGAACATTGCCGTGGCCCAGGCGGGATGCGAAGACTTCAATCCTTCGCCCTCGGGCCCGTCCTTGCGTCCGGTCACCATGGAGAGCGCAATCGGCTCCCGATGACGCACCGTGTGCCAGATGATCCCGGCCAAGTGCGCTCCAACGACCACCAGCAGGGCAATGGCGAGTCCCTCGTGCAGGTCGACGTCCAACCAACCAATGCCGCTGGCGATCAACAGGGGCACGAGCGCAAACATCACGAGCGCCGCGATCGCCGTCCCCGGATTGTGGCCAATGAAGCGGCGCGCGGATCCCGTGATAACCCCCGTAAAATACCGGACCGCTTCGATCCGACTCAGGGGCAATGCCGTAAATCGATTGTGGCGTGAACCGAACAGTCCGAGAATCAGTCGCAACACCAAGGACGCTGCGGCCACGAGGCCGAAGAGCATGTGAAACTGAAAGAGCGAGCTGTCGTCATCGACCAGAAAACCGATGGCGAGCGACGCGGTCAGCGACCCTGCGAAAATAAGATGGAAAAGGCGGATTGGGAGATCCCAGACGATGATTTTTTTCATAAGTTGGACGGGGGGGGGCCGCCATCATACGCTTGTGCGCCTTAGAAACTTGGCGCTCCAAGATTAGAGTTTTCTTATTTCTTCACGCACCGCTCCTGCGGCCATCATCCTAAAAACCGCCGTGGAAGTTGAAGTGAAAAGCCTAAGTCATCCTTCGGGCTATGACTTAAGCCGCAACGATGCAGTAGGAAAAACCCATGAAGGAGAGGGGGGATGCGTGCTTGCACGCG
>CAXBOL010000316.1:0-6000 GCA_963977295.1 uncultured Opitutaceae bacterium | reverse complement strand
GCACCTGAAGACTTGGCTGGCCACCGCACCGCGTAACTCGATTACGGTGCTTGATACGCATGATGGCATTGGGGTGATCGATGTGGGTGCGAGTTCATCGGGCCAACCGGGCTTGTTGCCCCCGGCCGACTTGGATCAGTTGGTGGAAACCATCCACGACAAGAGTGGAGGGCAAAGTCGCCAAGCCACTGGGGCCGCGGCGAGCAATCTCGACCTCTATCAAGTCAATTGCACCTATTACGACGCGCTGGGGCGCGATGATTTTGACTACTTGGTGGCGCGAGCCATCCAGTTTTTTGCTCCAGGCGTGCCGCAAGTCTATTACGTGGGGCTGCTCGCAGGGGAGAATGACCTCGTACTGTTGGGCAAGACTAAGACTGGGCGGGATATCAATCGCCACTACTACAATCGCGATGAAGTCGAATCGGGGGCTAAAAAGCCGGTGGTCGCCGCGTTGTTTGAATTGATCAAGTTCCGCAACAGTCACGAGGCCTTCAACGGTGAATTCAGGGTTATTGATGCTCCGGATACAGTGCTCGCATTGCGTTGGGTGACCGAGCAGGCGGAAGCAGAGTTACGCGTTAATCTTTCAACCCGTGCCGCGGTGATATTATCGCGGCACGGAGACGCCCATCAGGCTATGGATCTTCGGATCATGGTAGGTGGCGAAGCCCCAAGCGAAACCTGAGATGAGTGCCGTTCCGATCGTCTGTTTCGGCGAAATTCTGTGGGACCTTTTACCTCACGGGTGTTGCCTAGGTGGGGCGCCTCTTAACGTGGTTCATCATCTCAACCAGCAGGGGGTCGCGGCGGTTCCTTGCTCTGCAGTGGGTGACGATGAATTGGGATCAGAAGCGCTGCGAAGTATAGCCCGCTCTGGGGTATCGTTTCGCGGAGTTTCAACCCATCTGACTTTGGAAACCGGAGTGGCTGAAGTCTCCTTGAATGAGACCGGACAGGCTACTTACCGGTTTCCAGAACCGTGCGCCTGGGATGCAATCCGAATGCCCACGTTCGGGTTCCTCCCGACGACGCTGGTGTTTGGCACTCTGGCTTTGCGGCGGGGAAACAACCGAATCCGGTTGCGGGAAATGATTGGCTTTTGGAAACCCGCCCGGGTGGTGTGTGATCTTAATCTGCGCCCGCCCTACGATGATATCGTCGAAATCGAAACGATTCTCCAGCTGGCCCATGTCATTAAGCTCAACGACGAGGAAGCGACCAAATTGTGTTCCGATGTGCCCTCGGGGGATTTGCGTCGCATGGCTCAAACCCTGCAAAAACGCTTCAAGGTGGAGACCGTATGTATCACCGCTGGTGGTGATGGCGCGGTCATGGCCGTGGGCGACCGTTGGTTCGAGCAGCCAGCGATACCAGTTGAAGTTTGCGATACCGTGGGAGCGGGGGATGCCTTCACTGCTGGTCTGTTGGCAGCTTGGCATCACGATCCCGATGATCATCAAGCCGCCTTGGCGGTCGCAGCCGGATTGGCTGCGCATGTGGCGAGTCAACCGGGAGCGCAACCGCCTCCAGTTGACCAAGTCAAAGCAGGATGATGGTGCATAGTGATTCCAACTCCGGAATCACAACTCAGCCATGGACGTGGGCCCGGGCCTGCACTTCGGGTTGAAGCCCGAAATGGTATTCGGCGCCTTCCGCGTAAACGACTTTGGGCTGGCCATCGATCGCACAGGCAACCCGTTTGAGGTCGTCGCGATATTGTATGGGTGAACGCTGAGTGGCTTGGCGAAAAACGCGGGCGAAATAGTTGGGATCCCGGTAGCCGCTGGCGGCAGCGATTTCCTTTACACTGAGATTGGTGGTGCGCAGGGCTTCGATCGCGTTGCGTAATCGTAGTCGGTTGATGTATTCGACAATCCGCTCACCGACCGTGGCATGAAACTGAGCGGAGAGGTGACCATTGCTACAGCGCAGCTCTTTGGCCAGGCCGCCGACTGAAAGCGAAGGATCCGCCAGATTGTTACGGATCAACCACTGGCACCGGAAAATGCGTTCAGATTCGGTGAATCGTTGGGGCGTTTCTTCCTCGACCAAGGTCAGTAAGATGGAGATTTCCGCGAGCATTAATCCTTTGATCGCGGTTCGGGTGACCTTGCGGTTTCGATTATGCAAGTGACTCGCCCGATTCAGATATTCCACGAGATCGTGATAATATTCAGTAGTGAAGAAATGAATATCCGCCACTTCCGGACGCCCCTCCATGGATCGATGGGCAACGTGGATCGCGACGGTTTCATTGTAGTAGCACACGACCACATTTTCGAAGCTACGCTCGGCATGTTCAGCCACTTCAGCGTGAGGGACGCCACGGGGCATAATACAAATTTCACCTTCCCGGAGGACGAACTCCTCTTCGGGGCAGCAAAATTCGGTCTGGCCTCCGCACTGGATGAATAATTCGGGCTTAAAATGATAAGCCATCCCGGGATGAGTCATGTAGAGCTCGCGGGCGTTGGGGATATGCAGGGACTGTTGATCGGTCTCCAATCGCGCAAGGTGCTTGCGAAACGTCTCACTGAAAAGCTGACGACTGGCGGCTACACGTTCGGGACCGGTGGGAGTGAAGGTTTGCATGGGGTTTGCGCCAACAAATGTGCGTCCGAATGTAGCTATTGGCAATCGGTAACCTTGGGTCGGAGATTTGTGCTAGCCTCCGTCATTTTGTGCGAATGAGTAGACTTTGCCTTGGGGAATCCGACGGGCAAAGTGGGGGAATCCCTTTTCCTCCCCAACCTACCCATGAATACTAAGCCCCGACTCTCTTTCTGGCAGATTATCAACATGAATTTTGGATTCTTCGGTATCCAATACTCGTTCGGTCTGCAGCAGAGTAACATGAGTCCGATTTATAAGTATCTCGGGGCCGATGAGGGGAATCTGCCGTATCTGTGGTTGGCGGGCCCGATGACGGGTCTGATTGTGCAGCCAATCATCGGGGCGATGAGCGACCGGACCAACAGTCGTTATGGCCGCCGCACCCCTTACTTTCTGATTGGGGCGATTTTGTGCAGCTTGAGTTTGTTTGCGATGCCCTTCAGCCGCACGCTATGGATGGCTGCCGGACTGCTTTGGATTCTGGATGCAGCCAACAACATCACGATGGAACCGTATCGGGCGTTCGTCGGAGATAAGTTGGATGAAGCGCAACACTCGTTGGGCTTCCTGACGCAAAGTGCCTTCACGGGACTCGGTCAAACCTTGGCTTACCTGACCCCCTCCCTGTTGGTGTATTTTGGCCTCAACAAGGACATGGTGAATGATCGCAGCATTCCTTACGTGACGATTGCAGCGTTTTTGATCGGAGCTGTATTTTCAATTTCTTCGATCCTCTGGACACTGAAGACCACGAAGGAAAACCCGCTGACTCCGACCGAACGCGATTACGTGATGAAGGGGCCGCGAGGGATGAAACACACTTTCGGAGAAATCTGGTCGGCGATAAAAGAAATGCCGCCCACCATGCGACAGCTCGCGTGGGTGAAACTGTTCCAATGGTATGCCATGTTTTGCTACTGGCAGTATATCGTGTTGTCTCTTTCCACGACGTTTTTTGGCACCACGGAATCGACCACGACTGGTTTTCGGGATGCGGGACTGCTTAATGGGCAACTCGGTGGTTTCTACAACGCAATCGCCTTCGTCGGCGCATTTGCTCTCATGCCGTTCACCAAACGTTTCGGCCCCAAAATGACCCATGCTGCGTGTCTGGTGCTCGCGGGCATCGGTCTTTGGTGTCTCCCCCAGATCACGATTCACGCGTTGTTGTTCATTCCGATGATTGGCCTCGGCTTTGCCTGGGCGAGCATCATGGGTAATCCATATATCATGCTCGCGGGTTGTATTCCGGCGGAGCGCACCGGAGTTTACATGGGCATCTTCAACATGTTCATCGTCATTCCGATGATGATCCAGATCTTCACCCTACCACTTTATTACCACAGTTGGTTGGGCAGTGATCCGACCAATGTCATTCGTCTGGCCGGGGCACTCCTGATCTGTGCCGCGGTGGCGACGCTCTTCGTGAAACTTACGCCAAGAAGTGAACTCGGTAAAGCGATCACGCCGTCGGCTGGAGGACATTGATCCTCCGCCGAATCTCAAAGACGCGCGCCTTACTTTTTTTCGGGTTGGGCGTGCATCATTTCTTCCAGTCCGAGGCCGGTGAGTTTTTTGATGCCGCCGATCAAGCGCCATAAGGCGAAGATCGTGATGATCATAGTGGGGACCACAATCACGGGCCAGCTCAGCACGTTCATTTTGCCGAGTTGGGCGTTGAATTCGGGCGAGCCGGAGGGACTCGTGAGCAGCCAACGGGCGAGCACGAAGTTGAGCACGGCACTCACGACGAACGAAATGACGAGCAGGTAGGTCGAACTGGAAAGCAATCGATCGAACTCGGAGCGTTTGCCGACTTCGTCGAGCGCACCTTCGATTTTAACCACGTCCATGACCTGGTCATTGAACAAAAACTGCCGCACCAACGGGCGTTTGGTATACATCGAGCCCCACACCGCGAGTCCGATCACGCTGGGCATGGCGGCCTCTTTCACCGCGAACCAAAAGTTATCGACCTTCATCAATCCGAGTCCGCCCGTGAGCAACACGCTCGCGAAACCGATCACGGAGATGAAGTTGGCTTCGCGCCGTTTAACAAAATCCCAGATGCCGTAACTGAGCGGAAAGGCAAGGGCGACGATCAGGCCGACCACCGGACCCAGGCGCTCCGGCGTGCTAGCCTTGGCGAGGAGCAGCGAGGGGATCGCGATGTTGAACAGCAGATTAACGAGTAAGTTTTCGCGCTTGGCGGGAGGCGGCATGAGTGGGGATGAAGGCGATGAACGGTCCGACTGGAAAGCCGTAAGATTGAAATTGAGTGGCGAACGGCGGCGGATTGACCGTTTTCAACTTACGTTTATTAGTCACGTTCATGATTTTACTCGGTCTCAACATTGATCACTGCGCCACGGTCCGACAGGCCCGCTATCGGGAGGTGGAGGAAGCCGCCCGTCCCGCCGTCGAACCGGATCCTGTCGCCTTGGCGGTGCAGGCCGAAAAATCCGGCGCTGATGGCATTACGGTCCATCTGCGGGAAGACCGCCGGCATATTATCGATGCGGATGTGTGGCGCGTGCGCGAGTCGATCGCGACTCGGCTCAATTTGGAAATGGCCTGCACGCCGGAGATGATGGCTTTCGCTCTGCAGGTGAAGCCTGATTCGGTCTGTTTGGTGCCCGAAAACCGGGCGGAAGTGACCACCGAGGGAGGACTTGACGTCGTCGGCCAGCGGGATCGCGTGAAAATGATTGTGGATGCGATGAACGAAGCCGGGATCGCGACGAGTCTGTTTATCGATCCTGACGAACCGCAAATCGCGATGGCCGCGGAGTTGGGCGCCCCGTGGATCGAGCTCCACACCGGAGCGTGGGCCAATGCCTATTACACCCCGGGCCGCCGGGAAGAAGAACTCGCCCGATTGGTGGCAGGTGCCCAGCAGGGCCACGCGCACGGTCTCGTCATCAACGCCGGACATGGCATCAATTACGTCAATGTCGCCGAAATTCGCACGCTGCCCCACCTGAACGAGTGCAATATCGGCCATAGCATCATCAGTCGGGCGCTCTTCACGGGCATTGACGAGGCGGTGAGGGAGATGCGGGCGCGATTGAACCCGAGGTGACTTTAAGGGTCGGGCTTCACGCCCGACTGCGGTGGATGGCGGTGACTGGTCCCCTTGATGGTAATTTCCGCAGTTGAATTGGGTCACTGAAGGCACGGTCGTGCCAGAGTTCACCGACCCATGTTTACGAAATAAGTCGTTGGGAGCGCGGCCGTGCCTTCAGGGGGAAAATTTAGTCTACTTAGTTTCATTGCTTAATCTCTGTGCAACTCCGGTTTGCCCCTGTGCCCTGTGTGACGAACTGCGGTTTTTATCCCAACGTCTTGAATGATTTGAACACTAAAACGTAGGGACGGACCGCT